>JAZOOB010000149.1:0-1971 GCA_045654845.1 Eubacteriales bacterium
ATGACAGTGCAGATTCTCTGCTACCGATGCGCCAAGCTCAGAAGAAATTCTATCAAAAACAAATGAATAATCGTCGGCAGAAACAAACTTTCCACCAAGCTCTCTTGCATTCATATGTCCGAAGTCCACGACGGGTACAAGCCGGGGGTCAATCTTGCAAAGCGTGATTACTTCTTCAAGCGTGCCAAGCTGATTTACCTTTCCCATTGTTTCAATACCGATTTTTACGTCATTTTTCGTGACCTCTTCCAAGGTTCTGTATAAAGTATCGGCAGAAAGAGACATAGCCTCTTCTCTCGTTATCTTGGAAGCGCTTCCGCAGTGAACTACGATAACGCCAGCTCCGAGTGCGTCGGCACAAATAAGGCTTTTTTCAATATAGTCTATGCTCTTCAATCTTTTTTCGATTTCAACGCCTGAAAGTGAGATGAAATAGGGCGCGTGTAAAGAGGTTTTAATATCGAATTTTTTCGCTTCCTCGCCTATCTTTTTGAAGGTATCTATATTAGCTACAATGCCGTTTCCTGCCTCGTATTCATAGGCGTCAAGACCTATCGAATTAAGCCAAGCAGGTGCTTGTAGCGTACTTTTGTTCTTCGCATCATAGAAAGCGGTGCTATTTCCGCCAGGGCCGAATCTCGCGTTACTCATTCGGTTTTCCCTCCTTCATTCTTCTCTTTAAAATTGGTTTTTCTAATAATCTTTTGAACTTTGTAAAGGCGTCCGTCTTATCCTTTATAGGTGGCACTAATACGGTCAAAGCGCCAAGCGAATTACCTGCCAAAATATCGGTAAAGATCTGATCACCCATAACGGCGGTTTCTTCTGCCTTTACGTCCATTTGACGTATAGCCCTTTTAAGATTCAAGGTAAACGGCTTTTTACTTTTATGAGTGGCAAAATAAGAAAGCTCCTCGTTAAAAGCTCTAACTCTATCTTCGTTATTGTTTGAGACGAAGGAAACCTGTATTCCCGCCTCGTTCAAGCCCGAAAACCATGCTTTAAGCTCATTTGTAGGCTTTGCAATCTCATACGGAACTAAGGTGTTATCAATATCTAAAATTAGGGCCTTTATATTATGCTCTTTTAAAAATTCCGACGTCAATTCGGAATAGGTATTTAAAAGGTAATCGGGGCTGAAAAGCTTTTTCATAAAAACACCCTTTTCTTTCTTGTAAAATAAGATTTAAGTCGAAAAAATGACTATGTATTCGTTAGCATAAAAGTGCGATTTATAAAGACGTAGACCTAACAAATCGCATTTTCATCATTTCTTTTGATATTATATCATACAAAGAAAAATATATCAAGATTTTTTATCTTTTTTTGCATTTTTCTATTGACAAACGAAAGTTAATGTGTTATTATATAGAGGTCAAATGGATATGCGGGTGTAGTTCAATGGTAGAATTCCAGCCTTCCAAGCTGGTCGCGTGGGTTCGATTCCCATCACCCGCTCCATTTTGCGCTTGTAGCTCAGTGGATAGAGTGCCCGGCTACGAACCGGTAGGTCATAGGTTCGAATCCTATCAGGCGCGCCAAAAAACGACAAGCTTTTGCTTGTCGCTTTTTTTATATCAAAAACAGGTTGTATAGTTTTTTACAAGTTGCTTTTCAGTAAAACAGAAATCCACCCTTGCATTACGCAAGAGTGGATTTTTTTAGTTATTATTTCGTAATGTTTCTGTACCAGAACAGGAGTGCGCCTGCAAGAGCGGACTCAACCGGTGCGTCTCTGTATTGAAGCTGGAGCATACCGAAGGGAGCGGTGTACTGCTCTGTTTCACCGTCGAGGTTTGTCATAGCGACGGTTACGTCCTTCCATTCGCCAACACGAGTGTTATTGAACAAATAGGAAGAATCCATATCAGCCTTGATTTCCTCTATTGCCGCATCAATTTCTGCTGCGGTCTTGCAATTATTGAGTATATCGAAATATCCCTCAGATTTCGCCATTACGAGAGCGATAGT
>JAZOOB010000150.1:0-9712 GCA_045654845.1 Eubacteriales bacterium
GAAGCAAGATAGCATCTATATCTTCAAGCTTGGTTGCCTTTTCTATATCTTTTAAGGCGTCTTCAATAAGAAGAACTATTCGGCTTCCGTAGTCAAGAGTGTAGGGAGTAAAATCGAAGGCAAGAAGGGTGTTTTTCGAATCTTCTTTTGCCTTGTCGAGCTTTTCTCTGTATCTTATACCCTCGGAATAAAGATAGGTGTAGTCTCTTGCATTATTCAAGTGTGTCGCTATTTCTTCGTGCGTTGTGCTCTCGGAAATAAGCTGCTTTGCTCTTTCTATGCAGGAGCTTGTCACCTCGTCTATAATAAGCTCTTCCTCTGCCCAGGTCGAAAGATAGGTCAAAGCGTAGGTGCGATGGCTTTCAAGGTCGTCATCTACGAAAACAGTGAAGGAAAGAGAAAGTCCGTTATAAGTGACCGAGAGAGTCGCGTTGCCCTTTTCTGTAAACACAAGTTTACTGTTTTTGCCCAACATATCGTCGGTCGCGTCTATCGTTTCTCTGCCGTCTTCGGTCTTTACCGAGAACTGCATTCCCTTTAAGCTGGGCGCTTCGCCTATATAATATACGGTACGAAGCGGCATTTTTTCTATTTTTATCGCTTTGTCATCCTTTTTGCAGGAAACAGAGGAGAAGACGAGAATAAGACAAAAGAGAAGGGCAAATGCGATTTTTACACCTTTAATTTTTTTCATATCATACCTCCGTCTGAGTGGTGATATCGCGGCCATCAAGCGCCGCGAGGCCTATTTTGAGAGCGCGAAGCGCTGTTTCTCTTTCGCTCGACGAGCCCTCTTCGAGTATAGGGAGCAGGTATCTGTAAAGCTCGCCCTTTATAGTCATATCTTCTTTGAGCTTGTCTGCGTCATAAGCGGGAGTCGTATTGTTTTTGAATTCTACGTAGTCGACACCGAATGAGCTTGCGTTAAGCTCTCTTGTGGAGAAGGAAAGCGAGGCAGCGCCCGTAAGAGTGATTCGGAGTGAGCAGCCTGCACCTAAGCCGAGCTTGTCTATTTCCTTTTTTATTTTTCTCTCTATTGCGGGAGTGTCGGAAAGTCCGTCTATGCTTACCGAAATAGATTCGTATATATGCTGACCGAAAGAAAGACGCTTGGTCGTAATGTCGTAGCCCTTGTTGTTTTCCTTTCTTTCTGCTTCTATGAGCCAAGCACCGCCCACCCCACATTCGTCGAAGCTGCGACCAAGGAGAAATCCGCTATACGCATAAGTGGCATTTCCTGCCTTTCTCTCTTCGGGATTCAGGTGCACGTGACCGAAGGCGTAGTAATCTGCTCCGAAGTCCTCTATGTCTCTTTTGGTGACGGGACAGTATTCGGAGAGTGGATTGTCGAGCTGCGCGTGACCGCATACGAGATTTAGCGCGTCGGTGTTTTCCACCTTTTTATCCGCGATAGGCGAAAAGCTGTGAGAGATATCCTCGAATGCCCAGCCGTATACGGTGGTGTTGAGCGCTTCTATATGCACAGAGGAAAGAGTCTTTTCCTTGAAGATATGCACGTTTTTCGGAAATTTGCCGAGCGCATAGATGCTTTCTCTGTTATAGGGGTCGTGATTTCCGGGCGCAATAAAAACGGGAATGCGGCAGGCATTGAATTCGCGCACCAAAAGCTCAAGCGTCTCGCTTGTCGCAAATTCACTGTCGAAAAGGTCGCCCGCAAGGAGAAGAATATCTATATTTGAGTTCTTTACGTACTTCATAAGGTCGGAAAATACAGAGCGAAGCTCAGCTCTGCGCTCCTCACCGCCACGTACTCCCGCGCGTGAAAAAGCGGAGTCGAGATGTATGTCGCCCGCGTGAAGTATTCTCACCTTGTTTATAGCCTGTTCCTTCTTCATTTTGCTCTCCGAAAATAAGAAAATTATTATATAATTCTATTATATAATAAAGTATAACACACTTTAAAGGATTTCGCAACACAAAAGGGAAAATATTATCTGAAAAATATGCTCTAAAAACGTCGAAAATACTTGTATCGTGAGAAAAAATATGTTATAATTAGGCAGAAGGATAAAAAGGGGGTTTTTTAGAATGCTTAATCTCGCAGTCAGAAATACCAATAAGTTTATAAGAGAAAAGGTTGAAAAGGAAAACGTAAGACTTGGAAGATTATTCACCAAGAAGGATACGGCGCGCCTTATGGCAGAATTCTGTGAAATTCCGCACAAGGAGTCTATTTACGTGCTTGACGCAGGTGCGGGCACGGGTATTCTTGCTTCTGCTATAGTAGAGAAGATATGCCGTGAACAAAACAGCGGTATAAAGCAGATTTTCCTCACCTGTTACGAGACAGACAAAGAGCTTATCCCTATGTTAAAGGATAATTTGGAGCGCGTTCGTAAAAAGTGCCGCCACGATTATAAAATAAAGCTTGTGAACAATATAGTCGAGGACAATTTCCTCGTCGCTTGTGCAGACGCATACAGAGATACACTCTTTACCGACACTATGCAGAAGTACGATATTATAGTTACCAATCCGCCTGAAGAAATACTCGATAAGGATTCCGACGAGGCTTCTGTATATGAAGACGTATGCGCAAAGGATACCGACAAGTCGGCTATCTTCACCGCCCTCGCTACTATGCTTTTGAATGAAGACGGACAGATATGCGCCCTCTTGCCCACCAAGACCGCGTATAGCGCGTACCTTTCTAAATTCCGTCGCACCATTCTGTCGAGAGTGTATATTGAAAGATTGCACATCTTTGCAAAGCACGCGAAAATCAAGGGCGCGGCAGACCCCACGAAGAAGTCTATGATATTCAAGTTTAAGAAGGGTGAGCCTAAGGAAAAGATTACGGTTTCCTCTTCCTACGACGACGGCTCGCTTGAGAATCTCATAATTCTTCCCGAATTTGATTATAACTTCATAGTAAGAGGCGAGGATAAGAATATCATTCTCGTTAAGAATAACGAGGAGCTTGAAATCCTCAATTACGTAGAGAGCCAGCCCGAGACGCTTTCCACTCTCGGTCTTAAAATGAAGACGGGACTCACTCTTGAATCGAGATATCCCGAGCTTCTCAGCGACAAGATGACAGACAGCGTTTTGCCACTCATCTCACCTAACTGCATTAAGAACGGACGCGTTAATTTCCCCGTGCCGAACAAGAAGAATCAGTTTATAATGCCGAGAATTCCTTCTCTTATGCAGAAGAATAAAAATATGCTCTTTATCAAGAGAGTTCCTGCGAAGGCTGACGGAAGACGCTTTATCTGCGGTATCTACCTCGCTTCCCAGTTCCCCAAGTTCAAATACATAAGCACGCATAACAAGCTTAACTACCTTGATTATGAGGGAGATAAGGAAATGAATGCGGCTATGATATTCGGCGTATATGCGATACTCTCATCTATGCTCTATGAGAGATACTGCGCAATACTTTCGCTTTCTACACAGATAAACTCGAAGGATTACGTAAATCTTCCTATGCCTTCCGAGGAGATTCTGTGTGCTATCGGCTCGAAGCTCGGTTTTGTCCGTGACCTCTCGCTTAAAAACTGCGACGCTATCGTAAACAGCACGCTCAAAAATGCGAGAAACGAGATGAAAATGAAGCTCTGATAGCTTTTCGGAGATTAAATTCCGAGCTTAAAGCGAAAAAAATAAAAAAATTCTATTTTACTATTGATTTTTTCGTTTCTTTGTGTTACAATAATTTGTAATTTATCTAATTAGGAATTTAATCCTATCGAACAATACTTTGGAAAGGATATATTTCGTTTTACGAAATTGCGTAATGATATGGACGCTTTAAATCTTATTTTGATAATTTTGATGCTCGTTGCAGGACTGTTTCTCGTTATTGCAGTTTTGATGCAGCAGGGTAAATCCCACGGGCTGTCGGGTGCTATCGGAGGTGGCGCAGAGACCTTCTTCGGTAAGGAGACCGGCGGAAAGATTGATAAGCTTTTGAACAAGCTCACTACTATAATCGGCATCGTGTTCGTTGTTCTCGTTTTGCTCGTTTACTTCATTCAGCCTGATTACAAGCGCGATGATGCAAACGACTCACCTGTTGCGACTGCTTACGAAAGCTCTTATAGCGAAACAATCAATCTTTAATAGTATAAAATGGCGAGATGAAAAATCTCGCCATTTTGCATTTATAGGACAGTTTGAAGAAATAATAAAGGTGTTATGAAAAACAGAGGTAAAAAAACAAGTAAGAAGCTTTTGAAACAAAAAGCAGAGAGGGCAAGACAGGCGAAAAGAAAGCTTAGTCGACAGTATGACAAAATAGCGTATGACAAGCCCCGCGCGAGCTTTTTCTACGCTACTGGGCGCTTTTCGGGCTCTAAAAGCGGATATGGCTTCGTCTCTTTTGACGAAAGCGATATTGGGGACATTTTCATCCCTGCTTCGAAAACGAGGGGAGCAATAGACGGAGACTTTGTTAAAATCAAGTATAAAAAGCTCGCGGAAAACAAGACCGAGGGCGAGGTTTTAGAGGTCGTCGAGCACGAAAGAGAAACGATTATAGGAATTCTTGATATTATGGAAAGCGGCTTCCGTCGCGAAAGAAGACGCGAATTCGTGCTTATCCCCGACGATAAGAGGGTTTCCTTAAAGATTATTTTAAAGCCAAGCTCGAAGGATAGAATCGGGGACAAAATAGAGGTAATGCTTCCGAAAAAGCGCAATTCGTCCACTATTTACGGAGAAATCATAAGGAATTTCGGTGCGTCAAGCGGAAAGGAAGCGAATTACGAGGCTATTCTTGCCGAGTGTGAAATTCCCGTAGAGTTTTCACCCGAAGCCGAAAGAGTAGCAAATGAGGCGGCGTCTATTCCTCTTGAAGAGAAAAACAGAAAGCGCTTGGATAGAGAAATTATCTTTACCATAGACGGCGCGGGCGCAAAGGACCTCGACGACGCTATCTCGCTTTCAAGATTGCCGAACGGAAGATGGCTACTCGGCGTCCATATAGCCGATGTCAGCCACTACGTGCAGGAAAAGACTGCGCTTGACCGCGAGGTGATGAAAAGGGGCACGAGCGTCTATTTTGTAGACAAGGTAGTGCCTATGCTTCCAAAGGTGCTTTCAAACGGAGTATGCTCGCTTAATGCAGGCGAGGATAAATACGCGATGTCTGCTCATATTACACTTTCATCAGCCGGTGTAATAGAAAGCTGTAGAATAGAGAAGACTATTATAAGGTCACGCGTGCGCGGAGTTTATAGTGAAGTAAACTCGCTTTTTGCCGAAGGTAAGAAATCCCCCTATTATTCCAAATATAGAGAGGTATATCCCACACTTCAGAAAATGTATGCTCTTTACGAGCTTTTAGCTGAAAGAAACAAACAAAAGGGCTCACTTGAGCTTGAAAGCGCAGAAGCGCAGATTGTTCTCAATGAAAAGGGAGAGCCCGTCGACATTAAGAAAAGCGAGCGCGGTCACGCCGAAAGACTTATTGAAGCGTTTATGATTTGCGCAAACGAGGCGGTAGCTACCCTTTTAAATAAAAAGGAAATTCCTTGCGTCTATCGTGTCCACGAAGCACCACCAAAGGATAAGCTCGATAGCTTTATAAATTACGCGTCCAATTTAGGCTTGGACGTAAGAGGTCTGCGTGTGGACGAGCCGAGCGCGAGAGAGCTTTCCTCGGTTTTGACAGAGGCGAAGGAAAAGGGAATAGGAAACGCGCTTTCGATAACCCTTTTGCGCACTATGGCAAAGGCAAAATATAGCGACAACAATTCTTTACATTACGGGCTTGGACTTGAGCTCTATTGTCATTTTACCTCACCGATAAGACGACTTTCCGACCTTGCTACCCACAGAATAATAAGCGAAGTGCTACTCGGTGGTGCTGACGAAAGAAAATACCGTTCTTATGCAAAGCGTGCGGCGGTAGCGGCGAGTGATGCCGAGCTCCGAGCATTAAGTGCCGAGCGACAGATAGAAGCTTTGTATAAGACCATTTATATGTCACGTTTTATAGGTGTGACCTTTGACGCTACGGTCAGCTCTGTGACGAAGTTCGGTCTTTTTGCCGAGCTTGATAATACCTGCGAAGGACTTATTCCCATCCATAATCTCGACGGATATTATTACTATGACGAAGAGAGAAAAACGCTTTCAAACGGAAAAAACATCTATTCTCTCGGTGATAAGCTCAAAATAAGAGTGGAGAATGCGGATATTTCTGCCCGCACTGTAGAATTTTCACTTGCAGAGTAAATTTTGGTGAGAGTTTTTTTGGCCTTGTACGAATAATAGATGAAAATCAAAAAAAGGAGATTTCGTTATGAAAAGATTACTTTCACTTTTGGCAGTTTTGATTTTGATTTCGTCGCTTCTGGTTTCTTGCGGCGCAGCTATGAAGGGCGATGCAGAGAACTATGCCCCGAAGGACAACTATTTTTCCTCGGATTCGGCATACGATACGGGCTTAAAGGCGGAGATGAGCGATAAGGTAGACACCTCGGGCGCAGAATCCCCTGTACTTGCCGACCGTAAGCAGATCAAAAACGTACTTCTTCGCGCACAGACAAAGGATTATGAAAATTTCATCAATTCCATAAACGCGACAGTTTCGCATTTCGGTGGATATATCTCTAATCAGAGAGAAAACGGAAACAGCTATAACAGTATATCCAACAGATATGCGTATATAGTGGCGAGAATCCCCGCAGATAAGCTTGATGACTTCTTGTCGGGCATTTCCGAGAGCTGTAACGTGACTTACAGAAATGAAAGCATCGTCGACGTGACCGAAGCATACGTGGACATAGAGAGCCGTATTGCAGTGCTCAAGGCAGAGGAAAGCTCGCTGCTTGCTATGTTAGAGAGTGCACAGAATCACCTCGATAGCGAAAAGCTCAACTATTCCGAGGTAATAGATACTATGCTTTATATAAAGGATAGACTTCTTTCGGTACAGAGCGATCTCGCGTCCTATGAGGCACAGCTAAAAACTCTTTCGAACAACGTAGCATATAGCACTGTAACTCTTGAAATAAACGAAGTAGAGAGATTTGTGGCCCCTGAAACCAAGGTAGGACTTTGGCAGGAAATAGGTGAGCGTCTTTCCGACAATCTCTATTATATAGGACAGGATCTTCGCGCCTTCTTCGTTTGGTTTGTAACCTCATTGCCTTACATTATTATATGGGCGGTGATTATCACTGTGGTAGTTATAGTTGCAAGCAAATCGTTTAAACGCGTAAAGAACAAAAAACTCGGCAAAGAAAAGATAGAAGAAGAGGAAAATAAAACAGAATAAATCCCTATGAAAAGAAGAACAGCCTTAATTATAGCAATTTTGTGCGCTATGACTCTTTCGCTTCTCATTTCCTGTGGCGCAAAGGACGAGGACATTTTAATCCCCGGCCCGTCTTTCAATCCAAGCTATGACGCGCTTGAAGATGACGGGCAGAATAACGAAGAAGAGCCGTCAAAGGAAGCTATCGAGCTCTATGAGGACTACAAGCATATAGCCTTCACCTTCGACGACGGACCTGATGCCGTTTTGACAAAAAAATTCGTCGATAAGCTCGCCGAATACGGCGGACGCGCCACCTTCTTTGTGGT
Organism: Eubacteriales bacterium; assembly: GCA_045654845.1. Lineage (GTDB taxonomy): Bacteria > Bacillota > Clostridia > Oscillospirales > CAG-272 > UBA1740. Next base: position 7,558 of record JAZOOB010000150.1, read on the forward strand.
AGGTGATTTGGTAGACGAAAGGACCGAGGACGCGCTTAAATATGCGGTCAGTCACGGAAACGAGATAGGAATACACGCTTTTACTCACTCTCACGATTTCAGTGTGTGCAGTGATGAGATATACACGAATGAAATTAAGTATACAAGAAATGCTATCTATTCCTACGCGGGAGTCGAGCCTACTCTTATGAGACCCCCTGGGGGAGCTATTACCGGCGAGCGAATAGCGTCGTCAAAATACCCCATAATACTTTGGAGCGTCGACTCGGAGGATTGGCGACATAAGAGCTGTAAAACCTCTGAGGAATCAGCACAAAACGTAAAGATAATAATAGAAAACGTGCTTTCGTCGGTAAAGGACGGAGATATACTTCTTATGCACGAGATATACGAGAATTCCTATAAGGCGTTTTGTGTCATTATAGATACGCTTTACCGAGAGGGCTATCGCTTCGTTACCGTAAGCGAGCTTTTGGGCGAGAGCATACAGAGTGGCGCGAAATATCATTCTCAAATCGTCAATTAAGGCGCTTGAAAATAAAAAAGAGAGAACCGACAGGTTCTCTCTTTTTTTGCTAAGTTTGTGCTTTGCACAAGTTAAGTTGTTTTTAAATGTCAGAAAGACAATCCTCAAAGTTAAGTCCGTAATAGAAGGACTTTGATCTGTCATCGGTCTTGTCTATACATTTTTCGGTGAATTCAGCCGCCTTTTGCACAGCGCAGGAAAAAGAGCTTCCGTTAAGAGCGAAGCCTGTCAAAGCAGAGGCGAAGACGTCACCCGTGCCCGCAAAACGCACGTTTTTGTGATACGGCTCTTTTATCACCTTAATGTCTCTTTTCTCGTCTGCGTAGACGTAGCCGATAGTGTCGTCGTCAAATCTGACACCCGTAATTACGATATTCTTCGCACCGAGAAGATAAAGGTCCGAAAAAAGCTTTTCTACTCTTTTTTCGTCATATTGCTCGAAAAAGGGAGTGTCGGTAAGCATACAAGCTTCGGTAGTATTCGGCGTAATCACGTCTGCCTTTTGACAAAGACCTCGCATAGCCGAGATAAATCCCTCTTCAAAGTACTTGTAAAGTCTTCCACCGTCACCCATGACAGGGTCTATAACTATAAGAGTATTATCCTTTTTGAAATGGTCTATGAAGGAAGAAACTATTTCTATCTGCTCGGTTTTTCCGAGATAGCCCGAATAAATTCCGTCAAAGGAGAGGTTTATCGTCTTCCAATGGGAAATTATTTTCTTCATTTCTTCGGTGAGGTCGAGAAAGGTGTTGTCGCCAAAGCCGTCCGTATGGGCGGAGAGCAGGGCGGTGGGGAGCAAGAGCGTTTCAATTTTGCAAGAGGAAATGATAGGTAAAGCGGCGGTGCAAGAGCACTTGCCGACACAGGAAATATCCTGTACCGTAACGACCTTTTTCATAATAACTCCTTTCTCAAATTTGTAAACTTAAGTTGTCTTATCCGCCAGTGACTATGCCGATAAGTATAATTCCAAGAATGGTAATGCCTACCGAGAGATAGTGCTTCTTCGAGAGTCTTTCGCGCAAGAATATAGCACTCCACAAAACCGAAAGAACGCAGTAAGCAGAGATGATAACCATACCGATAGTATATTCGGCGAACATTACTGCCATATAGAATATCTGACCGACAGTCTCGCAAGCACCGCCTGCAAATATTGCGCGGTTTTTAAATAGCGAGGGCAATTCCTTTTTCACCGCCAAAACGATAAACGCGACTACGGCGAGAAGGAAGAAGGTGAGCTCAAACGCGGAGTTTGCCGCATAGTCGGATATGATGGCATTGCCGGATTCGTCCGTTATTTCGAATAGATATTCATCAGCGACTGTGCCGAGTGCGTCTACTAAAAGGTATATAACAGGGAGCAAAAGCGCGAGGGCGCTCTTTGCGTACTTTCTGTTCGATTTTTCCTGACGCAGAGCACGTAATTCTTCATCCTCTCGACTTTCTACAAAACCAAGCAAGACAATTCCGGCAGAAACAGCAATAACACCGATAATAGCAAGCGGATTTTTCAAGACATCCATGTCTTTGTCGGGGAAAAGTAAGGGCCAGGTAAGTGTGCATACAAGGAAGGCAAGCGAGCCTGAGCAGTTACATATAGGCGAGGAAATAGAAAGCTCTATG
>JAZOOB010000151.1:0-6160 GCA_045654845.1 Eubacteriales bacterium
CTCACCGCCTTTGCGGGAAGCATCGGTATCATAGGAATTGCTCTTATCCTTGCTATCTCACAGGGTATGACGACCTACGTAAACGAGACGCAGGAAAACGCCCTTTCCTCGTATCCTCTCACGATAGAGCGTACGACGGTAGACCTTTCCTCGCTTATGAACGCGTTTATGAACGTCGACCACGACAACGTCACTCACGAAAAGGACGCTGTCTATAAAAAATCGGCTATCTATAATATGATGAACGCGATGAACAATCTCGAAACGCGCGAAAACGACTTGAAGGCGTTTAAAGCGTACTTGGAAAACGAGATGAAGAATAGCGAGGGTGAGCATCCGCTGAGCGAAATGGTAAACGGCATAAACTACACCTATGATCTCCCCCTCCTCGTTTATACGAAAAATGCAGACGGTAACATCATCGCCTCCGACTCCTCAGAGATAATGGCAGAGCTTATCTACGAGCACGTAGGTGTCAATATGCTTGAAATGCTCGCAATAAATCCTATGATGAGCGCGAGCTCCTCACAGGCCTCGCTTACACCTAAAATGTGGCAGGAATTGCTCTCGGGTAACGACGGCGCATATATAAACGATCTTTTATACAGCCAATATGACCTTATCGACGGTGAATGGCCGAATGCCTACAACGAAATCGTACTGATCCTCGACAAAAATAACGAGCTTGACGACCTCACTCTCTACTCCTTGGGTCTGCTTTCCGAGGAAACTATAAACGACCTTATGGCGTCTGCTATGCAGGGCAAGGAAATAGAAATAGACAGAAGCAGTTTTTCGTACGAAGAAATTCGCGAAAAAGAATATAAGGTGATTCTCAATTCCTCCTGCTTCACGTACGACGAGGCAAGCGGTCTTTATACAGACCTCAGAAGCACCGATGCAGGTATGAAATACCTCTATGATAACGCCATTTCCTTAAAGATAGCGGGTATCATAAGACCGAAGGAGGACGTCTCTGCTTCTATGCTCACGGGCGCTATCGGATATACGAAGGCTCTTACTGAGCACGTAATAGAAGAATCAAAGAAATCCGACGCAATAGGCGCGCAGATGGAAAGCACCTATATAAACTTGATAGACGGTCTTCCCTTCCGTGAAAACACCTCTAATTTTACAAACGAGCAAAAGGAAACAGAGCTTCGCAAATATCTTTCTAGCCTCAATCAGAAGGATAAGGCATCTGCTTATATTTCTATTATGTCTATTCCGTCGCAAGAAACGCTTGACGGCGCAATAGCGAGCGCAAAGGCGGGAAAGACGAGAGAAGACCTCGAAGCGACTGTAACAATGGTTCTCTCAAGCCAGATGAGCATGAGCTTAGAGGAGCTTTCCGCTTACGTTTCCGATATGTCCGACAAGGACTTAAACGACATCTTTGACAGACTCGTAATAGAGCAGACGAAGATGGAATATGCAAAGGCTGTTACAGCTCAGCTTTCACAGATGAGCGAAATACAGTTATCTATGGCACTTGACATGGCGCTCACCACCTACACTACCGAGCAGTGCGCTACCTACTACGATGCGATCATGAAGTTCTCCGACGCTTCGTATGAAGACGCGCTTCTTACTCTCGGTTACGTAGATATAAATTCTCCTGCGACCGTAAACATCTACGCCTCCTCCTTTGAAAACAAGGACTTTATAGAGGACTTTATAAAGGAATACAATAAAGGCCTTGACGAGATGGAGCAGATAAAGTATACCGACTACGTAGGAATAATGATGTCGTCTGTGACGACCATTATAAACGCTATCACCTACGTGCTTATAGCATTTGTCGCTATCTCGCTGGTTGTTTCCTCTATTATGATAGGTGTAATAACTCTTATCTCGGTACAGGAACGCACGAAGGAAATTGGAATCTTGCGCGCAATCGGTGCGTCAAAGAGAAACGTATCGCGTATGTTCAATGCAGAGACGATGATAATAGGCTTTACCTCGGGTGCGCTCGGCGTAGGAGTGACCTATATACTCTGCATAATAACGAATATCATTCTCCATTCACTTACGGGAATACAAAACTTAAATGCTGAGCTACCCTTCTCCGCCGCTTTGATTCTTATCGGTATCAGCGTTCTTCTCACTCTGTTTTCCGGAATTATCCCCTCGAGAAGCGCATCGAAGAAGGATCCCGTAATCGCACTCAGGACCGAGTAAACGTAAATAATTATTAGCAAAAAAAGAAAAAGGCTGTAACAAAAGTTACAGCCTTTTTTATCATATAGGAATGCCATTTAAAAGCTTTTTTCTCGCCTTGTAGTCGGGCATAAAGGTCGAAAGGGTTTTGTAAAATGCTTTCGAATGATTGGGGTGCAGAAAATGTGAAAACTCGTGGAAAACTACGTATTCGACACATTCAATAGGCGCTTTCGCCAAGGCGGTGTTAAAGGTTAGTAGCTTCTTTTTCGTATGACAGCTTCCCCATCTCGTTTTCATATATCTGTACTTTATTTCGGGAAAGGCGAGGTTTTTTATCGAAAAGGTATTAAACGCTCTTTCGCATATAAAAGAGATCACGCGCTCGGCTTCGACCTTATAAAACGCCCTCAAAAGCTTTTCTCTTTGCTCTATATCGTTTATATCCTTTAAAAATAAGCAAACACCGTTTCCGTCATAGGAAAATGCGTTCTTTTTGCCCTCCCTTATCAGAAGCGGAATTCTTTTACCGAAAAGAAGAATGCCCTTTTCGTCAATGTCATCTTCTCTTTTCTCTGCCCTATTCTTCATTTTTTCAAGAGCCGAGATTATCCACTTTTCCTTTGATAAAAGAAAGGCGTCTATCTTGTCAAGCTTAACCCCTTTAGATGCCGAAACAAAAATCGCACCGTCCTCGTGAATACGGAGATTTATATTCTTCACATTTTTGTATTGTAAAGTATACTTTACCTTTTGACCGCACAAAACAATTTCTCTTACCATTTCAAAACCTAAAGCAAAAGCACGAGAAACCTCGTGCTTTTACGTAATTACTCAAAATTTTTTGATCCATTTAAAATTCGTTCTAAAGAAGTTTAGAATTTTTTCGAAAAAGATTTGCGAAAGAATCGCCAAAGCTATACAGCACACACCTATAATATCGGTTGTAGCTTCAGGGATAATTACCAAAATTCCACCTGCGCCGAACATTATGCTCTCCCAGATGTAGGGCTTGCGTATGAAGAAGTTCTCAAGGAATGCCGAAATAGCGACGATACCAAGTAGAGAGGTTGCTATTATCTGCAATAAGAACCAGAAATTCACCTGGTAGCCCTCGCAAACGAGAAGCATCTGGGGATTCATAGCGAATATGTAAGGAATTATAAACGCCGTAATTGCAAGACGTGTCGCGTTTACACCCGTTTTTAGCGGATTAGATCCTGCGATAGCGCTACCCGCGTATGCCGCAAGCGCGACGGGAGGAGTAATATCCGCAACAATACCGAAGTAGAATACGAACATATGCGCCGCAAGAGGAGCGATGCCCATCTGCATAAGTATAGGCGCTGTGGTGGTCGCCATAATTATATAGTTCGCCGTTGTAGGAACGCCCATTCCAAGCACGATACAAGCAAGCATAGTAAGGAACAGCGCAAGGAATATATTCTTTTCTGCTATGGGAACTATAGTAGTAACGAGTGTGCTTCCAAGCGCGGTAAGGGTTACGACACCCGAAACGATACCCGCGATAGCACATGCGATAGCCACGCCGATGGAGTTCGTAATACCACCCTCAAAGCCTGCAATAGCTACCTTGGGAGTAAGGATCGCGCCCTTCGTAAAGAAGCTGCACGCAACCGACACCACCATAGCGATAAACACGAATTTACCCTGCCAAGCGTTTGTAACCATACCAAAATTCTTAAGAATATAGTAGGAAATAACGACCAACAGAGGAATCAAGGGGAGAACGAAGGAACGAATGAGAGAATTAACCTTGTCCTTCTTATCTACGTCGTGCTTAAATGCCTTTGCAATAGCACTCGGGTCGAAGAGACTGACTATAAGCGCGGTAAGGATTGCATAGCAAGCCGACATTCCGGCGGTATAGTAGTTCATACAAATAACTAAAACTACAACAGGGAGAAGGAGATATCCCTTCGAAAGCAAGAGCTTAAAGAAGTTCGGGATAGCATCCTTGGGAAGTCCTTCAAGACCACGCTTTTTCGCCTCAAAGTGTACCATTATAAAGATACCGGCAAAGTAAAGCACAGCAGGAAGTATAGCCGCAACCGCAATAGTCGCGTAAGGAATACCCGTTATCTCTGCCATAAGGAACGCAGCCGCGCCCATAATAGGAGGCATTATCTGTCCACCCGTCGATGCCGCAGCTTCTACCGCCGCCGCAAATTCGGGCTTATAGCCTATCTTCTTCATTATCGGAATAGTAACGCTTCCGCTTCCTACGGTGTTTGCTACCGAGCTACCCGAGTACATACCCTCAAGCGCGGAAGAGATAACCGCAACCTTTGCAGGACCGCCTGCAGATGTACCTGCAATAGAGTTCGCAAGGTCGACGAAGAATACGCCGATACCCGTCTTTTCAAGGAAAGAGCCGAGTATTATGAAAAGAACTATAAAGTTTACACAAACGTCAATCGGCGTGGAGAAAATACCGCCCGATACGTTAAAGAACATCTCATAGCAGAAGTTTCGAAGCATAGTTGCAGGGTTCTTGCTAAGGTAAACAAAAGCGTACACCGAAAAGCCTGCAGCTACGACGAGTATCGGAATACCGACTGCTCGACGGCACGCCTCGACCAAGAGAAGAAGGGCAACTATCGCTATAACTATTTCAAGCGTTCCTATACGCTTGCTCATCTCTATTACCTTATCGTGAAAAACTACGGGATAGAGATAGCATATAGCAGTAATAGCTATAAGAATATAATCGTACCATGGAACGTAATTCGTGAATTTTGTCTGCTTTTTATATGCGGGGAAGGTAATAAAGGTAAATGCGATTATTATTCCCACTAAAAGAGGCTTCGAATATTCGGGAGAGAGATTAAGCACCAAGGAAAGAGAGATCATAAAGAGCGCGGTGAGTACCTTCGCCCACTTAAGAAGCTCTGCTCTTATGCCCGTAAAAACTCTGACGTTCGATTCCCTGTCTACCTCTTTCATTATTTCTTCGGCAGAACGTGTGTTTTGTGTTTGCATTTTTCCTCCTTAGGAACTGAAAAAAATTAAACTGTAATACGCAAAAAAAGGGCATTGCCCTTTTTTTGCAGGAATAAATTGTCGTTTAAATATTACTTGCCGTAGTAGAACTCATCAAAGGTGAGGTTAGTTCCGTTGTCTGCATTATACTTTGCGAGGTATTCCTCGTAGTAGCGCTTTGCACCTGCATTAACGGGAACGTTTGCCATACCGAGAAGAGCGGTCTTGATGTTCATAGCATCACCGGTCTTGTGAGCTGCTGCGATCTCTGCCTGCTTTTCCCAGAGAGCCTTGGTTACCTGGTATGCGGTCTCGTCGTCTACGTCGTCAGAAACGATGTAGGTAGCGGTAACTGCTACTGCAGAAGCGATCTCGCCTTCGGGAATGGACTTGTAAACCTTGTTATCCATATCAACCTGTACGTAGAATTCGCTCTCAGCCTGAAGAACTGCGATCTGATCTGCGTCAAGAGATACGATAGTGATACCGAGATTTCCACTCTCAAGCTCCTGGATAGCGGGAGTAGGAACGCCACCGGTGAAGAAGAATGCGTCGAGCTTACCTTCCTTCATAGCGGAAGCGGATGCACCGGAGTCGAGGTTCTGTACGGTGATATCCTCAAGAGAAATGCCGTGCTTTTCAAGGATCTGGGTAGCGTTAGTAACAACACCCGAACCCTGAGCGCCGATAGATACGCGCTTGCCAGCAAGGTCATAAACACTGTTTATGCCGGAATCCTTAGAAGCGATGATCTGGCAAACCTCGGGGTAAACCGCGCCGATTACGGAAAAGCTCGTAATGGTGTTGCCCTCGAAGTTGGACTTACCGTTATATGCGTTTATCATAACGTCGTTCTGTACGATAGCGAACTGAGCGTCACCGTCGTCAATAGCCTCGATGTTAGCCTTAGAGCCACCGGAGGTAACTGCGGTAGACTTCGCGGCGTCTACTGCAGCGGTAAGGGTGTTTGCAACTACGTTAGTGAATCCGTAGTAGG
>JAZOOB010000152.1:0-10429 GCA_045654845.1 Eubacteriales bacterium
TGACAAAGGAAAACTAATCTCAAAAGGAAAAAATCTTATGAAAAACTCATCTGCTAATCTGTCAAAAATGGAAAACGCACCGCTTTCCGATAGCAGAGAAAACAAAAAGACAAAAAAGAATATAGTAAACGATATTTTTGAATTCGTCGAGCTTATAGCGATAGCCTTCGCTGTCATTCTGATAATTTCGGCATTCTTTTTCAGACACTCGGTAGTTTCGGGCGGCTCAATGCTTAAAACACTGAACGATGGCGAGCACCTCATAATTTCCGACTTCCTGTACGAGCCGAAATTCAGCGATATAGTAGTCTTTCAGCTAAAAGAAGAACAGGCAGACCTCTTCCCTCACGTTTCGACATCCGAGCCGCTTATTAAGCGTGTTATAGCGACAGAAGGACAAAGGGTGAGGATAGTCGACGGCAGAGTCTACGTAAACGGAAACGAGCTTATAGAAAGCTACGTTTATCGCGACGGACTCGACTCGGTTATGAATATGGACGAAATAACTGTTTCACCGGGTCACGTATTCGTTATGGGTGACCACAGAAACGATTCGCTCGACAGCAGAGCCTTTGGAGAGATCGACGTGCGACTCATTCTCGGTCGCGTGGTGCTCAGATTTTTACCCTTCCAAAGCTTCGGTAGTGTTAAATAAAGGAGACTATAATGCCATCTGACGTAATACAATGGTTCCCCGGGCATATGGCGAAAACGAGAAGGCTCATAAAAGAAAATCTGAGTCAGGTAGACGTAGTAATCGAGCTTCTCGACGCGCGTATTCCATATAGCTCGCAGAACCCCGAAATAAGAAAAATAATAGGAAATAAGCCTCTTATCACAATCCTGAACAAAGCAGACCTTGCCGACCCTACAATGAATGAGGTGTGGCGTAAGTACTTCACCGAAAAGAATAACGCTTGTATTCTTATCGACTGTGTAAGTGGCAAGGGTATCGACAAAATACCCGTAGCAATAAAAGAGCTTCTTTCTGAAAAAATCGAGAGATATACCGACAAGGGTATGCTCGGCAAGAAGCTTCGCGCGATGATAGTAGGTATCCCAAACGTGGGAAAATCCTCTCTCATAAACAAATTAGCCGACAGTAAAAAAGCGAAGGTGGAAAACCGCCCCGGTGTTACACTGGACAAGCAGTGGGTCAGCACCAACCTCGGTTTCGACCTTATGGATATGCCCGGAATTCTGTGGCCTAAATTCGACGAAAAGTCGGTGGGTGAAAATCTCGCTATAACAGGCGCAATCAAAGACAAAATACTCGATATAGAAGAGATAGCTATGCTTCTTTGCGAGAGACTACGAGATCTTTACCCCGAGCTGCTTACGTCACGCTATAAGCTCGAAGAAGACGACCTTTCTCTCGACGGCTACGATATATTTGAGTCGATAGGAAGAAAGCGCGGGCTGCTTATGAGTGGTGGCGTTGTCAATTCTCAGAGAACGGCAGAGATGCTTTTAAACGAATTCCGTCTCGCTACTATTGGAAGAATAACTCTTGAAAAACCTAAAAAATCGGAGAAAAGCGATGCCTGATTTTGAATATGAAAAATTATATAAGGCACAGGGATACAAGTTTATATGCGGAATAGATGAGGCAGGCAGAGGTCCTTTATCGGGGCCTGTCGTAGCAGGCGCGTGTATTCTACCTGAAAATTTAGTTATCCCCGAGCTTAACGATTCAAAAAAAATAACCGAAAAAAAGCGCGAAAAGCTATACGACGTAATAGTAGAATCGGCTATATGCTACGGAATAGGAATGGCATCCCCTGCCGAAATAGACGAATTAAACATTTTAAACGCCACTATGCTCGCGATGCACAGAGCGCTTGAAAAGCTCGAGCCCAAAGCAGATTTCGCATTGATTGACGGAAACGTGGCGAGAGGTTTTTCTATCCCGACGAAAACGATAATAAAAGGAGATTCCATTTCAGCGTCAATTTCTGCCGCAAGTATTCTTGCAAAGGTAACGCGTGACAGAATCTGCCTTGAAGATGCAGTAAAATACCCCGAGTACAACTTCCAAAAACACAAGGGATATTCTACCAAAGAGCATATGGACGCGGTGAGAAAATACGGTCCTTGCGAAATACATAGAAAGAGCTTTTTAAAGTTTTTATCCGACTGATATGAAGCTTTTCGACCTGTTTTCAAACAAAGCCCTTCCCCCTCATCTTAAAACAGGTATTTTCGGTGAACGAAAAGCCACCTCTTTTTTAAGAAAAAAGGGATACAGAATTCTGGAGCGCAACTTTTCTGCACACGGAAAAGAAATAGATATTATAGCAGAAAACCGTGATTTTCTCGTATTTTGCGAGGTCAAAACGAGAAAGACGAACGAGGCGTTTATAGACAAATACGGGCGCCCTGCAGACGCGGTGAACTACTATAAGCAGAAAAATCTCATAAGCGGCGCAAAAATCTACCTTTCTTCACGTAAAACCACAAAGAGCGTGAGATTCGACGTAATTGAGGTGTATCTGAAGGAAGGAAAGAAAAGTCGCCCGAAGGTTTTAGAAATACATCAGATAGAGGACGCATTTCGGCATAAATAATTTTCTTTTTCATAATGATAAAATGATATAGGCAAAAGCCTGTAAATCTTATTCTTGTGAGGAATTTATGAAAGTATTCGATATGCATGCCGATACACCCTATAAAATGTTTTCAAAAAACGTAGGCTTTTCCTACGAAGGACTTCATATCTCGCTCGACAAGCTGAAAAACTTTTCAAGCTATAATCAGATATTCGCCTTTTGGTGCGACAATGAAAAGAGCGATGAAGAGGTCTATTCCGATTTTTTTAAAATGCGAAAGCATTTTTTAGAGTCAATGAGCGAATGCGCGCCAAAAAATCTTCACTACTACTTTTCGATTGAAGACGCGCGTCTACTCGAAGGGAAACTCGAAAGAGTTCCACTCTTATATTCGCTTGGCGTAAGAATTCTTACTCTTGTCTGGCGGGGCGAGTCTATAATCGGCGGAGCTTATGACACAGAAAAGGGGCTTACTGAATTTGGCAAAATGGCTTTGGACACAGCGTTAGACGTTGGAATAATTCCCGACGTTTCTCACGCTTCAAGAAAAGTGACGGACGAGGTGTGCAAGGCTTCTGCCGAGAAAAAAGTGCCGTTTATTGCTACTCATTCTAATTCATATAGCGTGTATAAGCATAAAAGAAACCTGCTCGACGAAGAATTTCTCAGAATAAAGGATTCTTCGGGCATAGTAGGCATAAGCCTCGCGCCAGAGCATTTGTGCGAAAACGAGGCTCATATAAAAGACGTCATAAAGCACGTAGAGCATTATCTTTCGCTGGGTGGCGAAGATACTCTCTGCCTTGGGTGCGACTTCGACGGAATCGAGTCTACACCAAAAGAGCTCTCTGACGTGTCGAAGCTCTATCTATTAAAAGAAGAGCTATTGCGACTCGGATATAGTGAAAATCTTACAGACAAGATTTTCTATAAAAACGCAAACGATTTTGTTTTAAAATACATTAACGAATAATAATTTAAAAGAGGACTATAAAAATGAACTACAAAAGCACAAGAAGTTTAAATCAGGATTTCGTGTCTGCGGCGAATGCAATCAAAAACGGATTAGCGCCCGATGGCGGTCTTTATATGCCCGAAAGCATTCCTACCCTTTCCTCTGAGGAAATAATTTCCTTGAAGGAAAAGACCTATGCCGAAAGAGCCGCTTATATAATGAGCAAATTTCTTTCCGAGTATTCCTACGACGAATTGCTCTCGGACTGTAATATAGCTTATTCCGAAGAGAAATTCCCAGGCGGCGCTGCGCCTATCCGTCAGATAGACGACAAGGTTTATTCTCTTGAGCTTTGGCACGGACCTACCTGCGCTTTCAAGGATATGGCTCTCCAGATTATGCCCCGTCTCCTTTCAAGAGCACTTGAAAAGACGGAAGAAAAGCGCACCGCACTTATTCTTGTAGCGACCTCGGGCGACACGGGAAAGGCGGCACTTGAAGGATACCGTGACGTAGATCGCATTAAAATAAAGGTATTCTACCCTGTAAACGGTGTCAGCCGCGTACAGAAGCTCCAGATGGCTACTCAGGAAGGTAATAACGTCGATGTATGCGCTATATACGGAAACTTTGACGACGCTCAAAACGGTGTAAAGGCTATATTCGCTGACACAGAATTTGCAAAAGTATTGAACGAAAACGGAACATTCCTTTCAAGCGCTAACTCCATCAACTGGGGCAGACTTGTTCCTCAGGTGGTTTACTATGTTTCCGCCTACTGCGATATGCTCAAAAAAGGCGAAATAGCATTTGGTGATAAGGTAGACGTCTGTGTACCTACGGGTAACTTCGGTAACATCTTCGCCGCTTATATTGCAAAGCTTATGGGCTTGCCGATTGGAAAACTCGTCTGCGCGTCTAACAAGAACAACATTCTCACAGACTTTTTGGAAAACGGCACCTACGACAGAAACAGAGATTTCTATACCACCATTTCTCCTTCTATGGACATTCTCATTTCGAGCAACCTTGAAAGACTTATCTACCTCGTTTGCGGAAGCGAGAAGACCGCAAAATACATGAAGGAACTTAAAGAAAACGGAAAATACACCTTGGCAGAAGAGGATTTCGCAAAAATCAAAGAAAACTTCTGCGGATATTATTGCGACGAGGATAACACCTCAAAGACAATAAAGCACACCTTCGATTCTCTTAATTATCTCATTGATACTCATACGGCAGTAGGATACTATTCTGCCCGTCAGTATATAGAAAATGAAAAGGGCGAGAACAAGATAATTCTCGCATCGACCGCGAGCCCCTTCAAGTTTGCATCCGACGTATATAAGGCGATAAGCGGAAGTGAGCCGACAGACGGTCTTGCAGCTCTCGATATGCTTTCCGAGCTCAGCGGCGAAAGCATTCCCACGCCTCTTTACAAGATTGGCGAAAGAAAGGTACGCTTCTCTGCTACCTGTCAGCCGAGCGAGATGAAGGACACCGTCCTTTCGTTTGCTAACGAATAATATGTACGCCTGACTTGCAGGCGGCTACCTTTAGCCCTCGTAGTTTTCCTTCGGCTTAAAGGTAGCGCAGACGGTTTCGCTACTGCTCTGTGCGTAGCTGGGACCTACTGCTATACATTCTGCGTGGCAGCAATTTTCCTTGCCGTGAAAAACGCAGTTTGTTACGTCACAGGTAATACCCTTTATGTGCTTACCCTTTGCATTGTTTTCGTCGTGCATAAAAGTTACCTCACTTTTTAGATTGTTCTTTTACGAACTACGGTTAGTTTTTTCATAAGAACACTTAAATATTCATTTATTCGGAGTTTTATATGTCTTTATTCGTTATAGGCGACCTGCACCTATCGACGCTCGAAAGCACAAACAAGTCTATGGAGGTTTTCGGACGACGCTGGGCTGACTACACGTCAAAAATTGAAAAAAATTGGCGCGCAATAGTAGAAAAAGACGATACGGTAATAATCCCAGGTGATATTTCTTGGTCTCTTACCTTAGAGGAAGCTGAATCCGACCTCAAATTTATCGATTCGCTTCCGGGTAGAAAAATCTTTATCAAGGGAAATCACGATTTTTGGTGGGCGACCTTATCGAAGATAAACGCTTTTTTTGAAAAGAATAATATAACTACTATTTCGGTTTTACAGAATAACGCCTATGAATGCGAGGACTTCATTCTGTGCGGCACGCGCGGCTGGTATCAGGATGAGTCAAACGACAAATCAAAAAATGAAAACGACTACGAAAAGATAGTTGCGCGCGAAGCTATCAGGCTTAAAATGAGCTTGGATGAAGCGAAAAAGCTCAAAGAAAACGCACCCGACAAGGAAATTATCGCGTTTATGCACTTCCCTCCCTATTGGAACGGATTCGAGTGTAGGGAGTTCGTAGAAATTCTCAAGGAGTACGAAATCAAGCGCTGTTACTTCGGTCATATTCACGGTAATTACGTGGCGCCATCATTTGTAGAATACGAAGGAATTGAATTTATTTTGATTTCGGCGGACTATCTCAGCTTCGTGCCTCGCTTGATTTTACCGTAAAAAAATCGTTTTAGTTTAAAAAGGTACATTTTTCTACTTTTTTATTGTAATTTTGGAAATTTTATCTTGACAACAATGTCTTTATAAGGTAAAATGGTAAGAGTGTTTTGCTTAATAATAAATTTTAATATATTTTTGGAGGAATCACAATGAGCCTTAAGAAAAAGGAATTGACCGAAAAGAACGTCTACACACTTGAATTTTCGGTTGAAAAAGACGTATTTGATGCCGCAGTAAATAAGGTATACGCTAAGGAAGTTAAGAAGATTAACGTTCCCGGCTTCAGAAAGGGTAAGGCACCTAAAAGCGTAATTGAAAAGATGTACGGCAAGGGTATCTTCTATGAGGATGCTATAAACGAGTGTATCCCCGATGCATTCGAGGCAGCTCTCAAGGAATCCGAGCTTGATATGGTCGGCAGACCTGAGTTCGACGTTGTTTCTATCGACGATAACGGCGTGCTTCTCAGCGCAAAGGTAACCGTAAAGCCTGAAGTAAAGATTGAAGGCTATGCAGGTATCGAAATCGCAAAGACCACTAAAAGAGTAACCAAGAAGGAAATCGACGAAGAAATCGATCGCGTTCGTGAAAGAAATGCAAGAACCATTGACGTAACCGACCGCGCAGCTGAAATGAACGATATCGTTAATATTGATTTTGACGGCTCTGTTGACGGCGTTGCATTCGACGGTGGCAAGAGCGAAGGCTTTGACCTCACTCTCGGAAGCGGTCAGTTCATCCCCGGCTTTGAGGATCAGATCGTAGGAAAGAATATAGGCGATGAATTCGACGTAGTAGTTACCTTCCCCAAGGACTACCACGCAAAAGAGCTCGCAGGTAAGGAAGCAGTATTTAAGACCAAGCTCAACGGTATCAAGACCAAGGAATTGCCCGCACTTGACGACGAGTTTGTAAAGGACGTATCAGAATTTGATACTCTTGATGAATATAAAGCTGACGTTAAGGCAAAAATCCAGGATAGAAATGCAAAGCAGGCTGAAGCAGAAATCGAAAACAAGCTCCTCGAAGCACTTATCGAAAAGCTTGATGCAGATATTCCCGAAGCAATGTTCGTAGCTGAAACCGAGAACTACGTTCGCGACTACGACAACCGCTTGAGAATGCAAGGCATGGACCTCTCTACTTACTTCAAGTATACAGGCATGAACCTCGATATTCTCAGAGCACAGCTTCGTCCTCAGGCTGAAAAGCAGGTAAAGGTAAGACTTGCTCTCGAAAAGATTGCAGAGCTCGAAGGCGTTAAGGTTTCCGACGAAGAAATCGAAGCTGAGTACACTCGCATTTCCGAGGCTTACAACGTTCCCGTAGATCAGGTTAAGTCTATGGTAGATGCAGAAGGCATCTCCGAGGACCTCAAGGTTAAGGGCGCTATGGATTTCGTAAAGAGCAAGGTTGTTTACACGAAGTAATTAATAAATTGCGCAAAATTCACTTTTTACGGAGGTACTTATGGCACTTGTTCCAATGGTCATTCAGGAAACTAACAGAGGCGAACGCTCTTATGATATATATTCCCGCCTTTTGAACGACAGAATCATTTTCCTCGCAGACGAGGTAAACGACGCGACCGCTTCTCTTGTCGTCGCGCAGATGTTGTATCTTGAAGCGCAGGATCCCGATAAGGATATTTCCTTCTATATCAACAGCCCCGGTGGCTCTGTTTCCGCAGGAATGGCAATATTCGACACCATGAATTTTATAAAATGCGACGTTTCCACTATTTGTATCGGTATGGCTGCAAGCATGGGCGCTTTCCTTTTAGCAGCAGGTACGAAGGGAAAGAGATTCGCTCTTCCGAACAGTGAAATAATGATACACCAGCCTCTTGGCGGTACAAAAGGTCAGGCGACGGATATAAAGATCCACGCAGACCACATTATAAGCACAAGAGAAAAGCTCAACAAAATCCTGTCTGAAAGAACGGGTCAGCCTATCGACGTAATCAATCGCGATACGGAAAGAGATAACTTCCTCTCTGCCGAAGCGGCTGCAGAATACGGTCTTATAGACAAGGTAATCGATAAAAGAATTTAAAGGTATATCGAGAGGACATAAGTAATTGTTCTCTCGATTTTACTTAAAATTCTATGAGCAAAAAAAGAAAGGCAACAATATGGATAACAATTCTAAAAATGAAAGACCTAGATGTTCCTTTTGCGGAAGGGCTGATACAGAGGTACTGTTTCTGATCCCTGCCCCGACGGGCGCGTTTATATGTGACAACTGTGTCAGTGCTTGTATGGAGCTTATTGATGCACATATGTCCGACGTTTTAGATGAAGGTGACGAGGAAAGCTTATCGTTTGAAAGTCTCCCGAAGCCTCAAGAAATAAAAAGAATACTCGACGAGCACGTAATAGGACAGGACGAGGCTAAAAAAGTACTTTCTGTGGCGGTGTATAATCACTACAAGAGAATCCTGAATCGCGAAGAAAAATACAAAAAATCCAATGATAAATCAAAGCAGAGCGACGAGATAGTCGACGAGGTAGAAATCCAGAAGAGCAACGTGCTTCTCTTGGGCCCGACAGGTGTAGGAAAAACCTATCTTGCTCAGACCTTGGCAAAAACGCTTAAAGTCCCCTTCGCTATTGCAGACGCGACTACTCTTACCGAGGCAGGTTACGTAGGCGAGGACGTAGAAAACATACTTCTCCGTCTTATACAAGCGGCAGACTTTGACGTCGAGCGCGCGGAAAAAGGCATCATCTATATTGATGAAATTGATAAGATATCAAGAAAAGGTGAAAATCGCTCTATCACCCGAGACGTATCGGGCGAGGGTGTTCAGCAGGCGCTTTTGAAGATTCTCGAGGGCACTGTCGCAAACGTTCCCCCTCAGGGTGGAAGAAAACACCCGAACCAAGAGTTTATTCAGATAAATACCGAGAATATTCTCTTTATCTGCGGTGGCGCATTCGACGGCTTGCAGAAGATAATCGAAAAGCGTCAGGGCGGCTCTACTATCGGATTTGGCGGCGATGTAAAGGGCAAAAAGGAACGCGAAGGAAAGTCTATTTATCACGATGCGACCTCGCACGATATTGTAAAATACGGACTTATCCCCGAGCTTGTGGGAAGACTCCCCGTAATCGTTTCTCTCGACAACCTTGACGAAGAGGCGCTTGTAAGAATTCTTCGTGAGCCTAAAAACTCTATCTGCAAGCAGTATAAAAAGCTTTTCGAGCTTGACGGTGTTGAAATTGAATTCGAGGACGAGGCTCTCTCTGCCGTAGCCAAGCTCGCAATAAAGCGTGAGATTGGCGCAAGAGGTCTTCGCTCTATTCTCGAAAATATAATGATAAAGCCTATGTACGATATTCCCTCCGAGGAAAATATCAAAAAGATAGTAATAACGAAGGATTTTGTAGAAGGAAAAGCTCCTTTAAAAACTATAAAGAGAGCGAAAAAAACGGCAAAACCGAAGCTTGAATCGGAAGCTACAATTGAACAGAAGGACGCTTAAATGAAATTAAAAAAGCCAGCAGTTTTCTGCTGGCTTTTATTTTTTATGTATTAGTCAATATCCTCTAAGACTTCGGTAACAGGCTCGTCGAGCATTTCGGGATTCAAAAGCAGGCGCTTTATTATCTTAAATGCAGAGGCATAATAGTATCCGTCGCATATACGCTCGTCGGTCACCGCCTTGAAGGTGACAAAGTGGCGCTTTTCAAGCTCGCCCTTGTCGTTTAAAACAGTGTCGGTGTACTTCTTTCCGTAAGACAAGAATACGGGAAGATTTCCAAAATCGTAAAGATGGTGGTAAATAGCATTTATACCGAGAGAGCCCATACTCGTTATGATAAACGAGCCGTGGAAGGGGCTGACCTTAACAAGCGACTTCGGCAAAAGCCCGAAATAGTCAAGACCGCGTAAAAATCCAACGGCAGCGCGCAAAATGAGACCTGGGATTTTCGCAAGAGTAGCTGCAGTCTTATCAAAGCTGCTATCTTCGGCAAGCGCTTCTTCTACCGTCTTATTGAACTTCTCATATACGTCAACAGCCGTATCGGTAGGCTCAAACTCTACTTTTATAGTGGTATCAGGCGAATCGATAGACATCTGCTTTTTAATTGTCATTACGCCTTCAATATTATATCTTGAAAAGACGTGCTGACCTGCAATAAATCTGTTAAGTGCGGGACGCATAGCAATAGCGCGCACATAGGCGGCTATAAAAAGATGAAGGATTCCCATATTTTTATAGCCCTCGCTATGCTTCTTTTTGAGATAACTCTCTATATTGGTAATATCTATTACGTCTTCAAACTGATTCTGCGCATCAGATCTGACCTTCATAATAAAAGGCTCCATCGCGTGCATAGGCGAAATAGTTCT
>JAZOOB010000153.1:0-5154 GCA_045654845.1 Eubacteriales bacterium
TTGAATCCGCGGCTTTTCATTTTGTCGATGCCGACGGCCGCCGCTGTGCCTATTACTGTCGCTATGATTGCAGACAAAACAGCGAGAATGAGGGTGTTTTTCAGTGCGTTAAGCACCTCTTCACTACGGAAAAGCTCTTTATACCAGAAAAGCGAGAGTCCGTCCATAACCGCCAAGCTGTTTGACGAGTTGAAGGAAAAGACTATCATAACGACAATAGGGGCATAAAGGAAGAGCATAATGAGGGCGGTGTATATTCTCGAAATCGATTTCATACCACGATACCCCCTTCCTCTTCGCCAAACTTATTCATAATGGCGAGGCTGATAAAGATAAGTATCATAAGCACGAAAGAAAGCGACGCGCCCATGTTATAGTCGTAATTGAGCATGAACTGACGCTCTATCGTGTCACCTATAAGGTCGAAGTTTCCGCCACCCATCTTCTGCGAAATGTAGAAGGTACTGACAGAGGGTACGAAAACCATAGTTATACCCGAGATGATACCCGAAACGCTAAGGGGCAGAATAACCTTGATAATGGTCTGAAAAGGGTTGCATCCGAGGTCGCCCGCCGCCTCTATAAGACGGATGTCTATCTTGCTCATTACAGTACATATAGGAAGCACCATATAGGGCAAGAAGTTATACACCATACCCAAAACGACGGCAGCGCTGTTTCCAAGCATCTGGAATGGGCCGAGACCTATCTTTGAGAGCAGGGTGTTTATAAGTCCGTTGTTTTCGAGAATGTTCATCCACGAATAAGTACGGATAAGAAGGTTCATCCACATAGGGAGCATTACCAAAAGGAGCAGGATTCTCTGCTTGTTCGCTGACATACGGGAGATGAAATAGGAAAGCGGGTATGCGATAACGAGGCAGATAAACGTCGCAACTATGGCAAAGCATATGGAGCGCATGAAAATAGAAAGATAATCGGGGTTTGCGAGATTCAGAATATTCTGAAAGGTGAACGCGCCCTCAGCATCCGTAAAGGTATAGTAGATTACGAATATAAGGGGTGCGATGATAAAAAGAACGCTCCATACAATGTGCGGGTATGCCGCAACAGTTTCTAAAAAGGATCTTTTTCTGTTCATTCTTCGACCTCTGCATCGGGATTTGAAAGCTCTTCAAGCTCATCACTAAAGGAGCTGTAATCACCGAACTGACCCGAGAACTCGGATTTTTTCATAATATGTATAGCATCGGGCTCTATGTAAAGACCTATTTTTGCGCCTTCTTCTACGTAGTCGGTAGACTGGATCATCCACTTGAATCCGTGTATGTCTACGATGATTTCATAGTGAACGCCCTTGAAGGTTACACTGGTTACAGTGCCCTTGAGCATTCCCTTGTCGGCAGGAACTACGTCTACGTCCTCGGGACGTACTACGACGTCGACGGGCTCGTTTTTGTCAAAGCCCTTGTCTACGCAATCGAAGGTGTGGCGGGAAAAAGATACCTTGTAGTCCTCGCGCATAACACCGTCTACTATATTACTTTCACCGATAAAGTCTGCAACGAAAGCGTTTTTAGGCTCGTTATAGATATCGGTAGGAGTGCCGATCTGCTGGATAACACCGTTTGCCATAACCACGACGGTGTCGGACATGGAAAGAGCCTCTTCCTGATCGTGAGTTACGTAAATAAATGCGATACCCGTCTGCTGCTGAATCTTTTTAAGCTCGTTCTGCATATCCTTGCGGAGCTTCAGGTCAAGTGCGCGGAGAGGCTCGTCGAGCAAAAGCACACGAGGGTTGCTTATAAGAGCTCTTGCGATAGCCACGCGCTGCTGCTGACCGCCGGAGAGAAGATTTACGTTTCTGCGCTCAAAGCCCTTGAGTGCAACGAGCTCAAGCAGTTCCTTTACTCTTACGGATATCTCTTTTTCGGGGACTTTCTTGAGTCTCAATGCAAAAGCGATATTGTCGTAAACGTTGAGGTGAGGGAACAACGCGTATTTCTGGAATACGGTGTTTACCTGTCTTTTGTGAGGGGGAACGTCGGTTATATCCTTTCCGCCGAAGAAAACCTTACCCTCGTCAGGCGTCTCAAATCCGCCTATGATTCGAAGAGTAGTAGTCTTTCCGCAACCCGAAGGACCGAGTAGCGTAACGAACTCGTTATCTCTTATATATAAGTTTATGGAATTGAGTATTTGTTCTCCGTCAAATTCCTTTGAAATTCCTCTTAATTCAATGATTTTTTCCATCTTCTTAACCGTATAATGCTCCTTTCAGAATATATAAAATTAGAAGTTGAGAGCATTATAGCAAAAACGGACGGAAAATGCAATACATATTGCAAAAAAAGTTGAAAAAAATCACAATAAACCACAAATATCTGCAATTAAACCGAAGAAACCGCGATTTTCTTCCAAAAACCTCCTATTAACTTCTTTTTCCTCGCGAATTCTCGCTTATCGTTGCTTTTTCGCAAAAAATGCCAGCATGAGAGAAACCGACAAAAAAATCTTATATCCCGAGTCGAAAAGCATTATAAGCCACAAGGAAAAAAAGAGCAAAGCCGAGAGGGTAAGGATGGATAAAAACGCGCTTGTTTTTTCGCACACAGAGAGGGGAAAAAACATGGCAAGGAGCGAGAAAATTATTCTGCCGCCGTCAAAAAACGAAACCGGCAAAAGATTAGATATACCGACACACAGATTTATAAAAATAAAAAGCATTTCACCGTCTTTTAAAGATGGTCTTGCAAGGAAAAGAAAGAGAAAGGCGAAGAGAAGATTAAAAAGAGGGCCGAAAAGCGCGACTATAAGCTCTTTTTTATAGGAAAGCGTGTGCGCGGGTGTGAGCACGAGCCCAAACGTGCGCGCAGAAAGGCGGGGCACACCCGACGAGGTGATGAAAAATGCGAAAACGTGTCCGCTTTCGTGGATAAGCGCCGCCGATAAAAGAGAAAGCGAGACCGAAATGGGCTCGCAGAGAATAAGCGGCAAAAGCCATAAAAGAGAGGGGAAAAACGAATATAGGGCGTCAGTAAATTTCTTTTTCGTCATAATAGTCAAGACCTAAAAAAGCGCATACGGCTTCATTGTCTTCAAGCTTTTCGCTTATTGCAAGAATAGCCTCGGAAATAGCACTCGCCCCTTTGTTTTCTCTTTCAGAAAACGAAAGCGAAAGATTCAGAAAGAAAAATGAGGACGCAATCAGCGAAAGAGTCAACAGAATAGTGAAAATTCCGTTTTTCTCTATTTTTTGAGGTGCCGCGCCATTCTTTTTCTCGTCTTTATAAAGCAAATCCATAAAAACCCCCAGAAGATTTATATAAAAGTATATTCAAAACCGCGTTTTAATATGAAAAAAACAGAACGGAAGCGTTCCTACTTCCGTTCTAAAATATTCTTTTTGTTCGGTTATGCCAAAAGTTGCAAGCCTAAATCTGCTTTCGGACGTTTATGTACTCATCCTTGTACTGATAGAAGGGGCATCTTTTGTAGGGGTGATACGTGTAATTCGACAGCTCGTCTTGGTCGAGCGCTTGGTCGCAGGTATAAGCAAAGTAGATCTCGTCGTAGACGTAGTGAATACAGCTTTCGCAATTCGCTTGCGGTATCTTCTTTTCGTCTTTCATAATCATTCCCCTTTCTTTATTGTTGTTTTACTGTTTTCATCCATATTATAGCATTTTTTGTGAAAAAATGCAATCCCCGTATAAAAAAGAGAACAGTTGACGCTAAATTATTGACAACGACTCGTTTTTGTGATAAAGTAGATATGGAAATTAAGACAGTCTGAAAGACCGAGAAAAAGAGGATAATATGGAAAGAAAAAAGATAGATAGAATAAACGAGCTTGCAAAAAAGTCGAAGGAAGAGGGGCTCACTCCCGAAGAAAAGGAAGAGCAGGCGGCTCTTCGTCAGGAATATATAAACGAGATTCGTCTTTCCTTTGGCGCGACGCTTGAGAACACCGTAATTCAGCGCCCCGACGGACAAAGAGAAAAGCTCAAAAAGCAAAAGTAAATAAAACTTTACAAACCCCTATTCGTTGAAGGGGCAGAGAAAAAGCCGATGCGGAAAACTCGCATCGGCTTTTTGCTTTTATAAAATCAAATGTTATATTTGTTTTTCAAAGCGTCTACTACGCGCACGATAACAGGGGAAAGCACGAGGTTTATTAAAAATTCTCCGACGAAATTAAGCCCTGCAAGAACCAAAAAAAGGAATTGATATGCATTTTCGTAGCCTGCTGGAAGGATGGAGTTCATTGTGTTGAAGAAGAAGATAAGCATTCCGGCACAGAAAATTCCCGTATTTATTATAGGCGCAGAAATCGATGCTATTACCGTTCTGAGTGTTTTTGCATTTTTCATAGGCTTTTCAAGCGCCTTATATATAAGACCTGAGCCGAAGCCCGCCATAATAGCTTTGAGCAGGCAGAGAATTGTAAACCAAAAGGGACGGTCTTCAAAGAGCATTTTCGAAAACAGATCAAATCCGAATATACCCATAATTGCGGTGATAGCACCGAATACAAAGCCGAGTAGCGCACCCGCCTTCGGACCGAAAAGACAGGCGCCCATTACGATAGGAACCAATACGAACGACAAGGGTAATACGCCCCCTATTTTTATTCCCGTAGCTACAGTCTGCAAAACAATAATCAGTGCTATAAGTACAGCCATCTGCACCATCTGTAAAATTTTATAATTTCTTTTAACCATTTCTGCCTCCCAAATTAAATATAAAGTCACTTATCGGGTCATTTTTTCTTTAAACAATTATAGCACAGGAATTTTATAATTTCAATAGCAAACAGGGAAAAATACAGTATAAAACTCTCTTTTAGTCGATTTTGCGTAGCTCGTTTAAGCTTTTCATTATAGAAGAGCTCTTGCCGAAATAGTCGTAAAGGAGCGAGTATTCGTTATAGAGCTTTTTGTAAAGCTCGTGATTTTTTTCTTGTGCCTTGTATGTGAGCAGTATGCTTGTACCCATTTTTTCTGCCGCCTCTTCGAGAGTAGAGTATACGTCCGAAGCGACCGCCGCGTATATAGCAGAGCCGAGCGCGCCTGCTTGTGTGGTTTCCGACACGGAGATTTCTTTGCCCAAAACGTCGGCGTATATCTGCATCATAAGAGGATTCTTTTGTGCGATTCCGCCTGCCGCTATGACCGATTTTACCTCTAT
>JAZOOB010000154.1:0-1811 GCA_045654845.1 Eubacteriales bacterium
TCGATAGAAGCAAATAGCGAAGCCTGCTCTATTTCTGACTTGGCTATCAATGGAAACGACCTTATCACACTTGGAATAAAGGACGGAAAAAAGATTGGCGAGATTTTAAAGGCACTTCTTTTTGAGGTAATTGAAGAGGAAGTGGAAAATAGAGAAGAAGCGCTTATAAACTACGTTAAAACCAGCTATTTGGCTTGACAAAATTTTAACTATGTGATACAATGTACGTGTTGTATGACAAAATAAGAAAAAAGGTGAAAATAATGGAAGCGATTTTATCTAAAAAAGGCTTTATCTGCGATATGGACGGTGTTATATATCACGGTAGCCAGATTCTCGACGGAGTAGCCGAGTTTGTAAACTGGATGATAGAGAATGATAAGAAATTCATCTTTCTTACCAATAGCCCCGAAAGAACCCCTCACGAATTGAGTATGAAATTAGAGCGCATGGGTCTTAAGGTTTCCCCCGACCATTTCTACACGAGTGCTATGGCGACGGCAGAATTCCTTTCCAAGCAGACTCCCGGCTGTACTGCATACGTTATAGGTGAAGCGGCGCTTTCAAAGGCCCTTTACGATAAAAAGATATATATGAATGACGTAAATCCTGAGTACGTAGTAATCGGAGAGACGAGAACCTATTCCTTTGAAAAAATAGAGAAGGCGATAGCCTTGGTTAATAAGGGCGCGAAGCTGATAGGCGCAAACCCCGACACGATAGGTGTAACAGAGACGGGTATAATGCCCGCCACAGGCTCGCTTGTCGCCCCCATAGAAATCGCTACGGGTAAAAAAGCGTACTTTGTAGGAAAGCCTAATCCTCTTATGCTTCGTCACGGTCTTAAGCTTCTCGGTT
This sequence comes from Eubacteriales bacterium, assembly GCA_045654845.1. Classification (GTDB taxonomy): domain Bacteria; phylum Bacillota; class Clostridia; order Oscillospirales; family CAG-272; genus UBA1740. The sequence continues at coordinate 859 of JAZOOB010000154.1, forward strand.
GTCACAGTGCAGATATTGCATTTATAGGTGATAGAATGGATACCGACATCATAGCGGGCATTGAGTCAAATATCGATACAGTGTTGGTCTTGTCAGGCGTTACCTCATTAGAAGATATAGACCAATTTCCTTATCGCCCTCAGTACATTTTAAACGGTGTAGGCGACATTGTAAAATAAGAAAAAGCAGAGCTTTTGCTCTGCTTTTTTCGTTAAAACAGGAAATAAAAACGGGCAGAATCATCTGCCCGTTTTCTTTTAAAGAGTGACGCCATCCTTGAAAATAGAAATTTCAGAATATCCGTTTTCTTCGTTCTTGGTTTCTTTTCCGTTTGCTACTTCAATGATGTAGTCAAGGAATGCTTCGGTAGGATCTTCGTCATTAAGAATGGGAGAAGCGTCGAAATCTATCCAAGACTTCTTTCTCTCTGCAAGAGAGTGGTTTGTAGCTACCTTGACGGTAGGAACTGCGCCGCCGACGGGAGTACCTCTTCCTGTAGTGAAGAGGATCATATGTACGCCTGCTGCCATAAGGTTTGTGATAGCGACTATGTCATTTCCGGGACCGTTTAAGAGGGAAAGACCGTTCTTTGTAAGAACGTCACCGTAATCAAGCACGTCTACAACAGGGGATAAGCCACCCTTCTGAACACAGCCGAGGGACTTTTCTTCAAGTGTAGTGATACCGCCTGCCTTGTTTCCGGGCGAGGGGTTTTCGTATATAACCTGATTATGTCTTGTGTAGTAATCCTTGAAGTCGTTAATGAGCTTTACGGTCTTGTCGAACACCTCTTCGTTTATGCATCTCTGCATAAGAAGATGCTCTGCACCGAACATTTCGGGAACCTCGGTAAGCACACAGCTTCCACCGTAGGGAATCAAAAGGTCGGAGAGTCTGCCAACAAGAGGATTTGCGGTAGTTCCGCTGTATCCGTCGCTACCGGCGCACTTCAA
>JAZOOB010000155.1:0-5023 GCA_045654845.1 Eubacteriales bacterium
TCGGGCGATGCTTTTATTATTCTTTCCATTATCGAATAATTGCCGTGTGAATCCGAAAATATAAGCGCTTTCATAAAAATCCTTTGTCAAAATCAGTTTTACTTTCATATACTGAAAGTGATTACTTAAAAGAGGTGAACTGTATGCAATTCGATTACAATATGCTACAAAAACTCGTTTCATTATCCGACGAACAGCTATGGCAGACAATACGCGCGATAGCGTCACAAAACGGAGTTTCTCTGCCACTCGGGGCACCGCCCTCATCCGAGCTTTCGCGTCTGCGAGAGGCTATGAGCAGTACGAAAAGTCCTGATATAGCGCAGGCTATGGATATCGTAAACCAATATAAAAAGCAAAACGGGAACTGATATGGATAATCAGAATCAAAACACACCCGACCTTAGCGGAATGCTTTCGGGACTTTTATCCAATCCGCAGGCGCTTTCCGCAATTTCCTCGCTTTTGGGGAATCTCAACAGACCTCCGTCGCAAAGTCAAGCTACACCCGCCTCAGCGCAAGAGAGTCCTCCTAAATTTGAAGAGGCGAAGCCGAGCGACGCCCCCGCGCAGAGCATACCCGTGGGGATAAATGCACCCTCATACGGACTTCCCTTTTCCCCCATACATACGAAAAAAGACGACAGAGGAAGAGCGCTTCTTATAGCATTAAAGCCCTTTCTTTCAAAAAGCAAATGTGACACAGTCGACCTTTTTATAAGAATGCTCGACCTTATTTCACTTTTAGGAAAGGTGAGATGATATGTACGCAAGAAATCAAAGCTACCAAGAAAAAGCAAACGAGATACCCGACAATTATTCGGGCGTAGCTCTTTCAAAGAGCGAAAAGCAAGAAAATGTAAATAATAATTTGCAAAAAGAAGAAGAAAAGAGTCAAAATGCGATGAATTTCATTATAAACGAGCCGAAAAAAGAGGAATGCAGAAAAGGTACGGGTGGCGGAATCCTCTCGGGCTTGCTCGAAAAATTCGGGCTTCGGGAAATAGACGGCTCAGATATAACCCTGCTTGCTCTTGCTATTCTGCTTCTTAGCGGAGACGATGACGACTACATATGGATTTTTCTTCTCTTGCTTCTCATAGTGCGCTAAATATCTTGAGGCGAACAAAATTGTTCGCCTCTTTTTTCTTTTTATCAGAAGAAGGTAAACTGGTTTGTCTCGGAAAGACCGTTGAGTGCGCCGTTTGAGCGCAAAAGCTCGATGACAGTCTTTGAAAGACCTGCTTTTGTGCGAAGGTCCTCGACAGAGAATATTTCTCCCGCCTCTCTTGCTTCTACTATCTTCTGCGCGGCGGTTTCTCCCAAGCCTGCAAGAGATGAGAAGGGTACTCTTATCTTTCCGTTTTCGGGCAGATAAGCCGACGCTGCGGATTTATAGAGGTCGACGGGCAGATACTGTACTCCTCTTGCAAGACTCTCTCTTACCAAGAGCATAGTAGAGTAAAGCTCCTCTTCTTTTTGTGTTACCGTCTCGTTTTTATCCTTCTTTCGTCTGTCTATATCGTCGAGAAGCTCGGTGATATATCCTTTTCCGCGCATAACTATCTCCGCGTCAAAGCCACCAGGGGCGGCAGAAAGAAATGCGGCATAGAACTGCATAGGATAATAGATCTTATACCAGCCAAGGCGGATAGCCGACATAACGTAAGCGGCTGCGTGCGCCTTCGGGAACATATATTTTATCTTCTTACAGGAATCGATGTACCAGTCGGGCACGTCGTTTCTCTTCATTTCCTCTACCCATTCGGGCTTGAGTCCTTTGCCCTTTCGGACAGACTCCATTATATTAAAGGAAAGCAATTTATCAAGGCCGTATCTTATCAAGTCGTTCATTATATTGTCACGGCACCCGATAACCTGAGAAATGTTACATATTCCCTCTCTTATGAGGTCCTGCGCATTACCCGTCCATACGTCAGTACCGTGCGAAAGTCCCGAAATCTGCAAAAGGTCGGCAAAGGATTTCGGCTTCGCCTCTTCGAGCATTCGGATAGCGAATCGCGTACCGAACTCGGGCAGACCGTAGGTGCCGAGCGTAGAGCCTATATCCTGTGCCGTAACGCCCAAGGGCTCACAGGTAAGGAAAAGATTATACACGGCAGGGTCGTTCATCTTCACGTCTAAAACCGAGGTGTCGGTATAGCGCTCAAGCATCTTATACTTGGTCGGAATATCGTGTCCGAGCTCATCAAGCTTTAGGATTGTATCGTGAAGATATGAGAACTGGAAGTGCGTCGTGATTATATTCGAACTTGCATCCTCGGCAGGATGCTGAACGGGGGTGAAGTCGTATACGTCGTATTCCTTCGGTACAACTATGATACCGCCGGGGTGCTGTCCCGTCGTACGCTTTACACCCGCACAGTTGGTTATAAGTCGGGAAACCTCGGCTTTGGGAAGGGTCGTCCCCCTCTCCTCCAAGTATTTTACGACGTAGCCGTATGCGGTCTTGTCGGCAAGCGTACCCGTCGTACCCGCGCGGAACACGTGAGTTTCTCCGAAAAGTGTTTCGGTATACTTATGCACCTTGCCCTGTACGTCACCCGAAAAGTTAAGGTCTATATCGGGGGACTTATCGCCCTTGAAGCCAAGGAAGGTCTCAAAGGGGATATTGTGTCCGTCGGCATACATAAGGGTATTACAGTGAGGACAGTTTTTGTCGGGAAGGTCAAAGCCCGAGCCGTATTCAGATGGCAAATCAAACTCAGAATATCTGCACTTGGGGCATCTGTAATGCGGTGGCAGAGGGTTAACCTCGGAAATACCCGCCATAGTTGCTACAAACGAAGAGCCGACAGAGCCTCGCGAGCCAACAAGGTATCCCTCGCTTTCACTGTATGAAACGAGCTTCTGCGCTATCATATAAAGAACCGCAAAGCCGTTGTCTATAATAGAGGTCAATTCTTTTTCAAGGCGAGCCTTTACGACCTCGGGTAATTCTTCACCGTACCAGTCGTGCGCGCGCTCCCAGCACATTTTCTGAAGGTCTTCCTCCGCGCCCTCCATTTTAGGCGTGTAGGCACCGTCGGGAATAGGAAGAATCCTCTCTATACTGTCGGCAATCTTATTCGTATTCTCTATTACGACCTCACGGGCAAGCTCTTCTCCGAGATATGCAAACTCTGCAAGCATTTCTTCAGTCGTGCGAAGATATATGCCTGTATCCTTGTCGGCATCGGCAAACTTCATGCCCGCCAAAATAATTTTTCTGTATATTTCGTCCTCTTTATTGATGAAGTGCGCGTCACAGGTAGCCACAGTAGGCTTTCCGTGCTTTTTGCCAAGCGCGATTATCCTTCTGTTTATATCCTTGAGCATCTCCTCATTTGCAACCTTGCCCTCCGAAATCAAGAAGCGATTGTTACAAAGAGGCTGTATCTCAAGATAATCGTAAAAGGACACCATCTCGTCGATATCGGATTCCGAGCGTCCGTCGAGGATAGCCTGATAAAGCTCGCCCTGCTCGCAGGCAGAGCCGAGTATAAGCCCTTCTCTATATCTGTTAAGAAGGCTTTTGGGTATTCTCGGACGGCGTCTGTAATAGGTAAGATAGCTCTCCGAAATAAGACGGTAAAGGTTCTTCAGGCCTGTCTTGTTCTGCGCGAAAATAATCAAGTGATGCGGACGAAGCGACAAGGGGTCTGCCTTTTCGCTCATCATCGTCATCATCTGGAAAAAGTCGTATACTCCCTCTTCTCTTAACTGCTTTATCATACAGAAGAAGATTTGAGCGAGCATTTCTGCGTCGTCGCAGGCTCTGTGGTGATTGAATTTTCCGAGCTTGTAATGCTCGGCTATATTGTCAAGGGTGTGCTTTTTAAGGGAAGCATTAAGATAACGGGAAAGAGAGAGCGTGTCAAGGTATGAATTCTTGAATTCAAGACCGCACTGCTCGGAAAATACTCTTATAAAGCCCGTATCGAAATTCGCATTATGGGCGATAAGCATAGAGTCGCCCACAAAGTCATAAAAGGATATGAGCGCTTCTTTTATTTTCGGAGCATCCTTTACCATATCGTCGGTTATGTGAGTAAGCTCTGCAATCTCCTCGGGTATCGGAAGTTCGGGGTTTACAAAGGTGTTGAAGCGGTCGATTATTTCTCCCTTTTTTATCTTTACCGCACCTATTTCGGTAATCTTGCAGTTTACGGTAGAAAGACCTGTGGTCTCTATATCGAATACCACCATTTCGTCGTCAAACGCGGGTATCTTCTCTCCGTAAAGCGCTCTTGCGGTATCGTCGACGTAGTATGCCTCCATACCGTAGAGTATTTTAAGTTCGGGGTATTCCTTTTTCGCTACCTTTGCAATTTCGGGGAATGCCTGCACGTTTCCGTGGTCGGTCACGGCTATCGCCTTATGTCCCCATCTTTTCGCGGTCTTGACAAGCTCGTCGGGGCGAATGAGCGCGTCCATTGTGGACATTGTGGTATGTAAATGAAGCTCTACACGCTTTTCTTCGGCACTGTCCGTACGAAGTATTCGCTTTGCCGACCAGATGCTGTGAGGATTACATACGAGCTCTTCGTCAAACTTGTCTCGGTAGACCTTTCCGACGACCGCAATAGTCTTGCCGACCTTGAGCGATGCCATAGGCCCAGCTTCTCCCACAGGAAAGGATCTCTTTAAATATATAGACGAGCTTCCGTCGGAAACTCCGAGAGTGACCGTCGTTCTGTCGCCCTTGAAGCTATCCTTTTGCGAAGCCTCAAAAACGTCACCGAAAAACACGGCACGAGGTGTCTCGCCCTTGATATTTCCTATCGGCTCGGGGTCCTTTACTACGGCATTATTGCCGAGAATATGCTCGCTTTCCTCTAGTGAATAGGTGTTTGCACCTATTTTATATATCTGTTCGCCTACGCTTTCGGTCTTGGTAATCTCTTCACCGAGAGAGCTTTTTCTTTCCCTGCTTGCGATAGCCTCGGCTTCTGCCTCTGCCTCCATCTCCGCCTGTATACGAGGGGCGGATTCTCTTGAAAATCTCTCCGCTTCGCTTTTT
>JAZOOB010000156.1:0-3164 GCA_045654845.1 Eubacteriales bacterium
TCCACGTGGGAAATCGTCCTTATAATACTCGGCTCGCCTATCTGGGTTTCTCTGCTCATTGCCGCGTTTGCCGTGCTTCTTTCTCTTTACGTTTCCTTGTGGTCGGTAATAGTTTCACTCTGGGCGGCATTTGGCTCTGTCATTGCTTCTGCCTTCGGCGGTCTTTTGGGCGGCATTGTTGTTGCACTTACGCAAAGCTCTCTTTCGGGCTTAGCGACGATAGGCGCGGCTATTTTGTGCTTTGGCATTTCTATCCTTCTCTTTTTCGCTTGCAAGGCACTGACAAGGCTTGCCGTAATCCTTACTAAAAAAATCGCCTTGAGCGTTAAAAATCTCTTTATAAGAAAGGATAAAAACAAATGAGCAAAAAAGCTATAATACTTATATACGTAGCCATTGCGCTTGTCTTGATAGGAGCTATGATTTTCGCGGGGGTGATGAATATGCTTAATTGGGATTTTAAAAAGCTGTCTACTACAAAATACGAAACGAATGATTATAAAATAGAAGAAGAATATAAGGATATAAAAATCATATCGGATACCGCAAAAATAGTCTTTCTTCCCTCTGAAAACGGTGAAAGCTCGGTTTCTTGCTATGAAGAAGTAAATCTCAAGCATTCGGTAAGTGTAAAAGACGGCACGCTTATAATCGAAATAGTAAACACGAAAAAGTGGTACGAGTATATCGGCATAAATTTCAGTAGTCCAAAAATAACCGTTAGCCTTCCCAATAGTGAATACGGCGCGCTTTCAATAAAGTCGGACACGAGCGACGTGGAAATTCCGAGCGATTTCAGTTTTGAAAGCATTGACGTAGCGATAAGCACGGGCGACGTGACGAATTACGCATCGGTGAAGGGCAAAGCAAAAATAAAGACGAGCACGGGCGCTATTAAGCTTGAAGGATCGAGCGTAGGCGCGCTTGAGCTCAAAGCCTCGACGGGTAAAATTACTGTTTCGGACGTTACGTGCGAGGGCGATATGAAGATTGAGGTTTCAACAGGCAAGAACTATCTGACAAACGTAAGGTGCAAAAATCTAACCTCCGACGGTGATACGGGCGATATATTCCTTACAAACGTAATTTGTAAAGAAAAGTTGTCAATCGAGCGTGACACGGGCGACGTTAAGCTTGAAGTTTGCGATGCAAACGAAATCGAAATTGATACCGACACGGGCGACGTCAAGGGTACTCTTCTTTCCGAAAAGGTGTTTTTCACCGAAACCGATACGGGTCGCGTCCAAGTGCCTAAATCCACCGTGGGTGGCAAGTGTGAGATAACCACCGACACGGGAAATATCAAGATAGAGATAAAATAATCATATAAAGGGATGGCAAAATGAAGTATTTAAAAAATGAAAGGGCTATGATGATAATATCAATGATAGTATTCGGTACTATCGGGCCTTTTGTCAAAATGATTCCTCTTTCCTCCGAGGAAATAGCACTTTACAGAGCCGTACTCGCTACTCTGCTTATATGCACGGTGCTACTTGTAACGAGGCAGAAAATCCCCTTTTCAAAAATTAAAAAACAGTTGCCTCTACTCATACTTTCAGGCGTGGCTATGGGCTTTAACTGGATTTTGCTCTTTCAGGCATACAACTACACCTCGGTCTCGGTAGCGACGCTTTCCTACTACTTCGCACCGTCTATCGTGACGCTTGTTTGTCCTATTCTTTTCAAAGAACGGATGACGAAAAAGGCTTGGCTCTGCTTCTTTATGTCTACTGTCGGAATCGTATTGATTACAAATCTGCAAAGTGACGGCACAGGCAAAAACAACCTTATCGGAATTGCCTTTGGTCTTTCGGCGGCGATTCTCTATTCTACGGTTATTCTTCTCAACAAATTTATAAAGGGCGTTTCCGACCTACATAGGACCTTTATGCAATTCGTTTCCGCGGTTGTGGTTTTAGTTCCTTTCGTGGCATTTAGTTCCGACTTTCACATTATGGCAATAATGTCAGACAAAGCGCTTATATATCTGCTTATAGTCGGTCTTGTGCATACGGGCATCACCTATTGTATGTACTTTTCGGCAATCAAGGACCTTTCGGGACAGGAAACGGCGGTGCTCAGCTACATAGACCCCTTGGTCGCGGTGCTTGCCTCGGTGCTTATTCTCAAAGAGGAAATAACGATTTTACAGATTGTAGGCGGGCTATTGATTTTAGGCTTCGCTCTATATAACGAATTATCCCTTTCAAAGAAAAAACAATAAAAAAGAAAACCGATTTTCGTTCGAAAATCGGTTTTTTGTTTTGACAATAAAAGTTGTCAATTACTTACATTCGTCGAGCGTATACATACGGGTATAAGCTCTATGTCCTTGCGCGTCGATGATTTCGATACGGAAAGGGGTGTTCTTTTCATCAAGAGCGAATTCCGCGCCGTATATCTCTTCACCGTTATCTTTGCGGATTTTTACACCGTTTCTTCCGTTTGTAACGAGGGTAATATCGCATACGGGCGAGGTCTTTACGTACAAAATTCCGTCCTCGACGTAGAGCTCGTAGATTTCAGGGCCTGTCGACGCGTAGGTATCACCACGAAGAAGCGCATCTATTACGTCGCTATAAGAAAGGCTCTCTGCCTTTATCATATTAAATCCTCGGAAGGAATCACAGTAGGGGGAATCGAAGCCGTTTATATTGTGGTTATCGTCTACCGCCAAGGGAATAAGGTTGGTTTCATTTCTCACCATTTCGGCATATACCGAAGCGTTATCGTCGTATACAGCCATAGGTACGCTCGCTCCGTTAAAGACCTCGACGCCACAAAGTCCACGAAGGCTACCGTAATCTCTGTAATCCTGAAGCGACCATCTCGGGTGGTTATAGTTCACCAAAAATCCGTTTTCGTTCGCTATCCTTATCATATCATTTACGCATTCGGGCGAATATTTATAGTCGTAAAAGTCGCCCTTATACTTCACAAAGGGAACGTAGGCTCTCGCATTCGAGAAAACAATTCTCGGGTTGAAGCATACCTGAACGTCTGCATCCTTATCCTTTGCGATAAAATTGAGGTGATAGGTCTTTTTATAGTTCCAATCACTCGGCTCGTCTGCATTTATATGGATCTCGTAGCCCTTCAAGGCGAGGAAGCTCTCGTCGTTAAGGTCGGAGTGGTCTACCATCACCACGTGGTCGGTAAAA
>JAZOOB010000157.1:0-6103 GCA_045654845.1 Eubacteriales bacterium
GAGGAAACGACCAAGACCGGAATTATTCTTCCCGGCTCTGCACAGGAAAAGCCCCAGGTAGCTGAGGTAGTAGCAGTAGGCCCCGGTGGTCTTGTTGACGGCAAGGAAATAGTTATGACCGTTAAGGTCGGTGATAAGGTAGTCACAAGCAAGTATTCGGGCACTGAGGTTAAGTGCGACGGCATCGAATACAACATTGTAAGACAGAGCGACATTCTCGCTATTGTCGAGTAATCGAGAGGAGACTTTATTATGGCAAAGGAAATTCTTTACGGCATTGAAGCGAGAAACGCCCTTCTCCGCGGCGTTGATAAGCTTGCCGACACAGTTAAAATCACAATGGGACCCAAGGGCAGAAACGTAGTTCTTGATAAGAAGTTCGGCACTCCCTTGATCACAAACGACGGTGTTACTATTGCAAAGGAAATCGAGCTTGAGGACGCAGCGGAAAACATGGGCGCACAGCTCGTACGCGAGGTTGCTACAAAGACACACGACGCGGCAGGTGACGGTACGACCACCGCTACCCTGCTTGCGCAGACACTCATTCACGAGGGTATGAAGAATATAGCGGCAGGCGCTAATCCTATGGTTCTCCGCAAGGGTATTGCGAAGGCAGTAGACGCAGCGGTTGCAGCCCTCGTCGCTAACTCCAAAAAGGTAAACGGCACCGACGATATCGCTCGCGTAGGTACTATATCTGCCGGCGACGAAATTATAGGAAACCTCATCGCAGACGCGATGGAAAAGGTCACCTCCGACGGCGTTATCACCGTCGAGGAATCCAAGAGCGCTGAAACCTACAGCGAAGTAGTCGAGGGTATGCAGTTCGACCGCGGATACCTCTCTCCCTACATGGTGACCGATACCGATAAGATGGAAGCAGTTATCGACGACGCATACATTCTTATCACCGATAAGAAGATTTCTAACATTCAGGAGATTCTTCCCGTTCTTGAACAGATCGTTCAGGCAGGCAAGAAGCTCGTTATAATCGCAGAGGACGTAGAGGGTGAGGCTCTTACCACTCTCGTGCTCAACAAGCTCAGAGGCACCTTCGTTTGCGTAGCTGTTAAGGCTCCCGGCTTTGGCGACAGAAGAAAGGAAATGCTCCGCGATATCGCCGTACTTACGGGCGGCACGGTTATCACCGACGAGCTCGGTCTTGACTTGAAGGAAGCGCAGATTCCTATGCTCGGTCGCGCAAGACAGGTTAAGATAAACAAGGAGACCACCATCATCGTAGACGGTGCAGGTGATGCAAACGAAATCAAGGCAAGAGTAGGACAGATCCGTACGGCTCTCGAAACCACCACTTCTGAATTCGACCGTGAAAAGCTTCAGGAGCGTCTTGCTAAGCTTGCCGGCGGTGTAGCCGTAATTAAGGTAGGCGCAGCAACAGAGACCGAAATGAAGGAAAAGAAGCTCCGTATCGAGGATGCACTCAATGCAACCAAGGCGGCAGTTGAAGAGGGTATCGTCGCAGGTGGCGGTACTGCATATATCAACGTAATCAAGGAAGTTGAAAAGCTCCTTTCTACCGTTGAAGGCGACGAAAAGACGGGTGTTTCGCTCGTTATCCGCGCGCTCGAAGCTCCTATGCGCCAGATCGCTGAAAACGCAGGCTTTGACGGTGGCGTAGTTATCGACAAGATAAAGAACAGCGACAAGCACGGCTTCGGCTTCGACGCTTACAACGAAAAGTACGTCGATATGCTTGAAGTAGGTATCGTCGATCCTACCAAGGTGACTCGCTCCGCACTTCAGAATGCAGCATCGGTCGCTTCCACCGTTTTGACGACAGAGGCTGTCGTTCACGAAATAAAGGAAGAAGCTCCTATGCCTACACCTCCTATGGGTGGCGGTATGGGCGGAATGTATTAATTCCAAGCAAGCTATTATCAAGCCCGACGGCAAAACCGTCGGGCTTTTCTTTTTCCAAAATGGCTGTAAACTTTGCTTTACAGTCGTTTTTTGTTTTTTCGCTATAAGCATCCTGCTCGGCATCAAAAAGTTTGTACCCATATTCAGTTTCTTTTTTGTTAGACTAAAAAAGCAGAAAGGAGGACGTCATGCAGTATAAAAAAGATTACGCGAAGAAAATGCTTGATTTTTTCGCTTACGGCGAGGGAAAGGGGCTCCCCTCCTTTGAGAAATTCGCCTTCTCTATCGGTGCGCTTCGCGCCGACCTTGAAAGATGGCGAAAGGAAGACCCTATCTTTTCAAAATGCTACGACGAATGCGTCTTTCGTCTTTGCGATATGCTGACAGACGGCGCTCTTATCAAGCGCTACGACCCGTCCTTCGTAAAATTTCTGCTTTCCTCAAGATACGGATTCTCGGAGGACGAGGAAAAGGATGAAACAAAGCCCTTCGAGGTGAAAATCACGGTGCTTGACGATGAAACGAAAGGCAAAGGTGAGTCTTAAATGGACATTAAGATTACCCAAAAACAAAAAAGCTTTATAAATGCAGATGCAACGGAGGTGCTTTTCGGCGGCGCGGCGGGAGGGGGAAAATCCTTCGGTCAGCTTATAGACGCCCTTCTCTACGCCTTGAAATATCCAAAGTCAAAGCAGCTTATTTTAAGGCGCACGTTTGCCGAGCTCGAAAAGTCGCTCATACGAGTGAGTCTTTCGCTTTTTCCGCGCGAGATATACACATATAATTCCACGCTTCATAGCGGAAAATTCAAAAACGGGAGCATACTCGATTTTGGCTACTGTGCGACAGAAAACGACGTCTTTCAGTATCAGAGCGCCGAATACGATACTATCCGCTTCGACGAATTAACCCATTTCACCGAATTCCAGTATCTGTATCTTATTTCCCGAGTGCGAGGAGCGAATGAAAATCCAAAGCAGATAAAATCCTCAACGAACCCGGGAGGCGTCGGGCATTCGTGGGTGAAATCGAGATTTGTAGACCCGTCACCGCCAAATACCCCGTTCGTCGCAAAGGACGGGAGCCTTCGTATATTTATCCCCTCAAAAATCGACGACAACCTTTTTCTTATGAAGAGCGACCCAGAATACAAGAAGCGCTTGCTTTCGCTCCCCGAATCACAGAAAAAGGCTCTGCTCTATGGGGATTGGAATATTTTTGAAGGACAGTATTTCACCGAATTCGACTACGAAAAGCATACCTGCAACCCCTTTCCCATCCCAAAGGAATGGCGAAAGTACAGAACGATAGACTACGGTCTTGACAGGCTTGCTTGCCTTTGGGTAGCGGTCGACTCCGACAGAAACGTCTACGTCTACCGCGAGCTGTGTGAGTCAAATCTTATGATAAGCGACGCGGCAAAAAAGATATGCGAAAACACTCCCGAAAACGAAAGCATCTACGCCACCTTAGCACCGCCCGACCTATGGAGCAGAAGTCAGGAAAGCGGACGGAGCAAGGCTATTATATTCTCTGAAAACGGACTCTTCTTCACAAAAACCTCAAATGACAGAGAAACCGGCTGGCTATCTATAAAGGAGCTTTTGAAAAGCGACGAAAACGGACGTGTGAGGCTCAAAATCTTTCGAAACTGCACCGAAATAATCAAGTGTCTTCCTATGCTCCAGATAGACGCGCAAAGACCGACGGACACCTCAAACGAGCCACACGAAATAACTCACGCGCCCGACGCACTCAGAGGCTTCGCCATCTTTTATTCAAGACCGAATGAAAAGGAAAAAACCGTCCTTCGCACTCATTGGAGTCAGGATATGTGGCAGGACTACGAGATGGCGAGTGAGGAGGAAAAAATTTATTTAAAAAGGAAATACGGAGAACCATTATGAAAACAGAAAAGAACGAAAACAGGCTTCGCTTCTTTTTATCGCTTTACGAAGGGGCGAAGAATGCGCAATCCAAGCTCTCTGACGCTCATAAAAGAAATATGGAGCAGTATAGGGGCAGCGCAGAAATTGACGGCTCAAATGAAAAAGCGAGCTGTATAAGAAATATAACCTATGAGCTGATAGAGGCGCAGGTGTCCTCTAATATCCCTGCGCCGAAGGTAGAGGCTATGGAATACAGCGAAAAAAGCGACAGAAACGCAAAGTCGGTAGAGAGGCTCTGCTCGCTTCTCCGCGACATGCTTCCCTTCGAGAAAATGAACGATATAGACGAGCGTTACACCTATATTTACGGCTCGAGCATATGGTTTGTGGAATGGGATAACACGATAGAGGAGCACAACGAAAAGGGCGGAATACGGATTTCCTGCCTCAATCCCGACGACTTCTTTCCACAGCCGAATATATGCGATATAGACCAAATGGAATATTGCTTTCTGCGATTCCATACGACAAAAAGCGAGCTGGAGCGAAAATACGGGATTTCAGGCGAGCAGGCTTCTCTTGCAGAGACCGAGACGGAGAGCGAGACGTCGGACGACGCAGACACCGTGACCGTCATACACTGCTTCTATAAGAATGAGGAAAACGCTATCTCTGAATTCGCCTTTTCGGGTGAAGTAGTCCTTCTCGATATTGAAAACTACTACAAGAGAAAGGAATACTACTGTAAAACCTGCGGAAAAAGACGCGGTATATGCGAATGCGAAAAGGGCGATTTCTTTTATAGAGATATCGACTTTGAAATTCTTACCGAGGACATAAAAAGAAGCGACGGAAGTGTCATAACCGCGAAAAGTCCGAGAATGAACTCGCTCGGTGAGCTTCTTACAAAAAGCGGTCTTCCCGTCGAGGAAAACGAGCTTTTCAAGGTGGAGATGAGGCAAACGCGACTTCCCTATTATCTGCCCAAGCACTTCCCCATAATCATAAGAAAAAATACGTCAAAGGACAATTCCCCCTTTGGACAGAGCGACTGTGAGTTTATAAGACCGCAGCAGCAACAGATAAATAAGCTCGAAAGCCGAATAATGCAGAAGCTGCTTCGTGCGGGAATTACCCCCATAGTGCCCGAGGACGCGCAGGTGTCTCTCAACAACAGCGTTTTCGGTCAGGTGATAAAGCTGAAGCCTGGGGAAAGCGTGGGAATGTACGGCACGATAGACAATACCCCGTCTATTGCACAGGACGTGCTTCAGTCCGACAGACTCTACGAGCACGCGAAGAGAATTATAGGAATTTCGGATACCTACATAGGTCTTAGCGACAGCTCTGCAGTCTCGGGAAAGGCTAAGCAGCTTCAGATAGATCAGGCGGCAGGCAGACTTGAATCAAAGAGAAGAATGAAGCACTCGGCATATGCCGATATTGACAGAATAATCTTTGAATATTTCCTCGCCTACGCAGACGAGCCGAGAAAGGTAGCCTACAAGGACGCCTACGGAAGAACCCATAACGCGGAATTCAATCGCTACGATTTCGTGGAATTCAACGTGCACACGGGGGAATATTATTACGACGACTCCTACCTGTTCTCTGTCGACTTAAACGATAACCCCGAGCAAAGAAGAGAGCTTTTGTGGGAAAAGAATCTTGAAAACCTCAAGGCAGGCACTCTCGGAAGCCCCAATGAGCCGATAACCCTTCTGCGCTACTGGCAGAATCAGGAGCGCGCCCACTATCCCCACGCAAGAGAAAACGTGGAATATTTCCGCTCTCTTATAAAGGACTCCACCGAAGCAATCGAAACAGGAGAAGAAAAGGAGAATTTTAATGTCAACTAAAGGTGTCACATTAGAGGATTTCATAGAAAACTACAACAAAAAGCCGAAAAAGGCAAAAAGCTATGCCGAATGGTTAGCAGAGCAGGAAAGCATGCCCGACTTTGCAAAAGAAGTAGAGGAAGCTCAAAGAGAATACGACAGAAAGAGAGCTTCCTACGGCAAGACGGGCGAGGCTCTTTCGAGGCGCGGACTTCTCGGAAGCGGATACGCTTCATTTTTAGATGCAAATGCCTATTCCGAGCTTCAAGACACAAAAAGAAGGGTGGATGCAAAGAAGGACCTTTATGACCTCGAGTCAAGAAAGGGGTATGCAAGCTACCTGACCTCCGAAAAGAAAAACGGCGATGAGCTCGTATCAAAGGTATTGGATAACATTATCAAGTACAGGGCGGGGGATGCTGACACCGCTTATCTTCTGGCGCTTTCGTCGGGACTCGAAGGAGATGCTGCGAATTTAGTGTCCGAGCTTGG
>JAZOOB010000158.1:0-3205 GCA_045654845.1 Eubacteriales bacterium
GAATAGACGCCATAGGTCCGGGTCTATAAAGCGCTATTGCCGCCGTGACGTGATAAATGCTTTCGGGCTTCAGCTCGGTGAGCATCTGCTTCATGCCCGCAGATTCAAGCTGAAATACACCGTCGGTATGTCCTGCAGAAATTAAATCATACGTGAGCTTATCGTCAAAAGGTACGTTTTCAATAGCAAAGAGAGGATTTTTCTCTTTTATTTCTCTTTCGGCATCTGCAATAATAGTCAGATAACTCAATCCGAGTAAGTCGAATTTCACAAGGCCGAGAGACGCGATAGTATCCATGTCGTACTCAGTGACGGTGACGTCGCCGTTTATAGCTAACGGTACGTACTCGTTTACGGGTGACTCGGTAATAACCACACCTGCCGCGTGGGTAGACGCGTGACGAGGCATACCCTCAAGCTTGCGTGAAATATCTATAAGGTTTCTTACGTTACTGTCATCATTATAAAGCGCCTGTAAATCTGCATTTTTCATAGCAGATTCAAAGGTGACTCCCAATTCCTGTGGGATAAGACGCGCTACCTTGTCCACCTCAGAATACGGCATTCCAAGGGCTCTTCCTACGTCGCGTATAGCCGCCCTTGGCGCAAGTGTACCGAAGGTAATTATCTGCGAAACGTGGTCATCGCTATACTTTTCTTTTACGTATTCTATTACCTCTTCGCGTCTTTCATAGCAAAAGTCGGTATCAAAGTCGGGCATTGAAATTCTTTCGGGATTAAGGAATCTCTCAAAGAGCAATCCAAAGGCAAAGGGGTCAACGTCGGTTATACCTACACAGAATGCAACCATACTACCCGCACCTGAGCCTCTTCCGGGACCTACGGGGATGCCATTTTCCTTTGCATAGGCGATGAAGTCTCTTACTATGAGGTAATATTCGTTAAAGCCCATATTATCGATAATACCGAGCTCGTAATCAATTCTTTCGATATATTCTTCTTTAGTTCCAAAAGAAAAATCTATTCTTCCTTGGTTTATAAGGCGATTTAGTCCATTAATTGCAAAGCTTCTCAAAGAATCCTTGTGAGAAACACCATCTGTGCAAGGAATTTTCGGCAGATATACCTCTCCGAATTTAAAATCGAAATTGCACGTTTCTGCTATCTTGACAGTGTTTTCGATAGCGCCTTCATATTTTGAGAACAAGTTCTCCATCTCTTTTGTCGACTTATAGTAGAACTCGTTTGTTTCAAAACCGAGAGGCCTGCCATCTGAAAGCAGATTGTTCGTCTGGATGCACATAAGTACGGCTTGTACGTCTGCATCCTTTCTTTCAAGGTAATGTACGTCGTTTGTGGCTACCATAGGTATGCCGAGTTTTTTTGAAATCTTCTCTATTCCTTTAGCGACGATTAGCTCGTCGTCTAAGCCGTGATTCTGTATTTCAAGATAGAAATTATCCTTGCCGAATATACCTTGAAGCTTCAAAGCATCTTCTTCTGCACGCATAAAATCGCCTGCAAGTATGCTGCTCGGGATTGCGCCTGCGACACAGGCAGAAAGCGCTATAAGTCCTTCTGAATGCTTAGAAAGAAGCTCGAGGTCTATACGGGGTCTTGAATAAAAGCCTTCAGTAAATCCACTTGAAACGAGGAAAATGAGGTTTTTATATCCTATCTCGTTTTTGCACAACAACACGAGATGATTACCCGACATATCAAGCTTGCCGTTTTTATCGAATCTGGAATTACGCGCCACGTAGACCTCGCAGCCTATAATAGGCTTGATTCCTACCTTTTTACACTCTTTATAGAATGAGACCGCGCCGTACATAGCGCCGTGGTCGGTAATAGCTACTGCGCTGTGTCCTTCCCCTAAAGCCTTCTTGGCAATCTCGGATATTCTGCAAGCGCCATCGAGGAGGCTATATTCGCTATGTAAATGCAGATGCACAAAATCGCTCATAAAATCCTCCTTAATTGATTAGTTTAATTTGTTTTTTCTGCAAATTCAAGTATTTTTTGTAGTCTGTGATTTACGCCCGACTTTGAAATGGGCGGATTGTGCTTCAAGCCGAGCGAAGTGAGCGAGACATCACTATATTCAACGCGAAGAAGTGCCGTTTCCTTCAAATCATCGGACAAAAGTGCAAAGGCTCCGTTTTCTTTTAGCCTGTTTATGACGCTCACGTGCTTAACCGATGCGTCTACGGCTCGGGAAATATTAGAGGATTCAGCATTTGCCTTTCTGTTTGCCGTAGTGGCATACTCATTTCTTATCGCACCGTTTATAATATCCATAGTAATTTTACTTTCGTCTATTATGGCAAAAAAGTCGGCAATGGAAGCATTGTTTTTGAAATATAAGAGCGATTCGCCCTTTCTTTCTACGTACTTAGGAAATAAGTCGTTTTCATTAAAGAATTCTATAAAGGTTTTCGCTCTTTTTGACAAGGAAAACTCAAGGTGAAATGCTTTTTTGGGGTCGGTGACTCTGCCCGAGGCTAAAAATATGCCTCGAAGAAAAGCGATCTTACAGGAAGGGCATTTGTACGGCACGTCTAAAATACCTTCGTCGAGCTTAGAAATAAACTCAAAGACAGAATCGTTATGAAAGAATATCTCACTTGCGCGTCTGCCTTTTTCTCGTTTTTTGTAGGAAACCTCTCTTTTGAAGTTTTCGAGCACCGAGCGTGAAATATAATCCATTTCGGTCTGCGTGTTAGCATATATTTTTACGTAATTGCCAGAAGCTATTCCCTTTGCGGCTAAGAAGCCGAAAAGCATAGATTTTTTACAGCAATTCTTCTTTTGCGGGCTATTATAAATATTATCCTTTAATTCAGAACAAAAAGAAATTTTTATCACTCCGTTTTCTAAAAGAATTCAACCTCGCATTCAAGTGATACGCCACTATCCTCAAATACCTTTTCTTTTATATACTCTATAAGCTTTTTAATATCATTTGCAGTTGCGCCACCGCGATTTATAATAAATCCCGCGTGTTTTTTCGAGACCTCGGCGCCACCTATTCTGTATTCCTTTAATCCCGCGTCTTCGATGAGCTTACCTGCAAAGTTATTTAGCGGTCTTTTAAAGATGCTGCCGGCATTGGGATACGAAAGAGGCTGAGCGTCCTTGCGCTTTTTTACTACCTCGTTTGTTTTTGCATTTATCTCGTCGTAATCACCGAAAGAAAGCTTGAATTCGGCTGAAATTACGGTAATAGGCTCTTCGTGGCAAA
>JAZOOB010000159.1:0-8461 GCA_045654845.1 Eubacteriales bacterium
AATATCATTTTTGTTCGGTTATGCCAAAAGGCGCAAGTCAAAGGCGCAGTGAGTTTTGAGCAGAAATTTTCGTTTGCGACCCGAAGGCGTATCTTATACGTCGAGAGGAAGCAAACGGAAATAGAACAAAAATCTAAATAAAATTGAGGAAATTCGCAGAATTTCAACCTTAAAAAATCTTAAATTACCTATACGAAAAAAACAGAACGGAAGCGTTTCCACTTCCGTCCTTGAAAATATCATTTTTGTTCGGTTATGCCAAAAGGCACGAAGTCCTTATTTCTTTTTGCCGAATATGAATCCAAAGAAGCTATTGTTCTGCTTCTTTGCAGGTGCAGGAACAGCCTTAACCTCTTCCTTCTTTTCGACAGGCTTTTCCTCTGCCTTTACTTCCTCGACTACCTCGGGCTTTTCTTCTTCCTTCTTCTTCTTTGCCTTCTTCTCGATTACTACCTCGTAGCTATCGTCGAGAAGGTCGTCTATCTTGATGCCCAAAAGCTTCTTGATTTCGATAAGCTTTTCTGCTTCGGGATAGGAAGTACCGGACTCCCACTTGTAAACTGCCTGACGGGAAACGCCGACGAGCTTTGCAAACGCCTCCTGAGAATATCCGTTTGCTTTGCGAAGTTTAACAATTTTTTCGTTGTAGGTCATAATTAAAACTCCTTTTTTTAATTTTCACTTGATATTGAGGAATCTTCCTCGGGATTGTTATATGTCAAAAAGGTTCCGCTGTCCAAATACCAGCTTTCCCCTGTTTTAACCATATTGAAGCTCTTTGTACGCTTCTGCGAGCTTCCTTCTTCGTTTTCTACGGTGACGCCCACACTCACTCGGACTCTTTCTTTTGTATTTTCATCAACAGAGATTTCGTCTAAATGATAGGTAAGCGTGCCGTTTATGTAATTCGTGCGGTTTGCGTACACCAGAATTCCTGCGTCGGTATCTATGTAAGACGCGTATGAGGCGACAGCCGTATCGGTCTTTACCGCAGAAAGCATTATTTCAAAAAGATATTCGCTATATCCTTGGCTGTAAACCTTTGTTGTCATTGTTTTAAGGTCTTCGGTTGTCGATATTCCGTTTTCTTCGAGCCATTCGGGGTCTGCCTTTTTATAGTTGCCCTCGCCCTCGTCAATATAGGGAATACCTGCGCCAAAATATATTTCGTTTATCTTTTCTGCCTCTTTTATAAGACGCTTTGCCGATTCGATTACTTCTTCTTTCGGATATGCATCCTTTTCTTTACAGGAAAAGAGAGTAAATGCCGATAAAAGAAGGGTTATTATGAGTAAAAGGCTTATTATTCTTGCATTTTTCATAATTATTCTTCGCCTTCGGTCTCTTCTACGGCAGGCTCTTCTTCTGTGGTCGCTTCCGTATTCATTACGGCTTCACTTTCCATTTTCTGAACCTTCTGTTCCTCTGCCTCTGCGAGCGCCTCGATTTCTTCTTCCTTTTCGACTCTTGCAAAGGTAACGATAGAGCAACCCTCGTTAAGACGCATGGTGATTACGCCCGATGCCGTTCTCGAATAGACGTTTATGCCTTCGACAGGTGTTCTTATAATTACACCCTCGTTTGTAATTATCATAATATCGTCGTCATCGTTTACTGTCGCAACAGATGCGAGTCTGCCTGTCTTTTCACTTATCTTATGACAAGCGACACCCATACCGCCTCTGTTCTTCATTTCACGGAAGTCGTCAAACTCGGTTCTCTTTCCGTAGCCGAGCTCTGTGAGTGTGAGAAGCTTCTTGCCCTCTTCTACAAGACAAAGACCTACGACCTTATCGTCGCCCTTCAGTCTTATACCGCGTACACCGCGAGCAAGTCTACCCATACATCTGACGTTTTCTTCATCGAATCTTACCGCCATACCGAGACTTGACGCGATAAGTATATTGCTATCGCCCTTTGTGTGACGGACAAACAGTAATTCGTCGCCTTCGTCAAGCGTGATGGCTATCTTTCCGCCTATTCTCTGGTATTCGAAGTCGGAAAGCAAGGTTCTCTTCATAATACCGTTTTTCGTCACCATAGTGAGATATTCGCCCTCTGCGAATTCCTCGACGGAAATAACGGCTGTTATCTTTTCATCAGGTGTGAGCTTCAGAATATTTACTATATTCGTGCCCTTTGCGGTACGTGATGCTTCGGGTATTCTATATACCTTCTTACAATGTACCTTACCCGTATTTGTAAACATAAGTAGGTAAGAATGGCTGTTTGCGACTATTACGTTGTCGACAAAGTCCTCTTCCTTGGTGGTCATACCGATTATACCCTTTCCGCCTCTTCTCTGTGCAGAGTAGGTGGTCGCGGGCACGCGCTTGATATAACCGTCGTTTGTAAACGTAACTATACAGGTCTCTCGAGGAATAAGGTCCTCGTCCTCGATTTCGTCGGCTCTTTCGATAAGAGTCGTTCTTCTTTCGTCGCCGAATGCCTTTTTGATAGCGTAAAGGTCTTCCTTTATGATATCCGCTATCTTGTTTTCGTCGGCGAGAATCGCTTCAAGCTCTGCAATTATGCCAGTGAGCTTTGCAATTCTGTCGTCTATCTTCTTTCTCTCAAGTCCCGAAAGACGTCCGATAGTCATTTCGACGATTGCCTGAGCCTGATAATCGGTAAGACCGAAGCGCTCAGAAAGCTTTGCCTTCGCGTCGGGGATAGATTCGCTCTTCTTTACTATCTCGATTATCTCGTCGATATGGTCAATAGCAATCTTATATCCCTCGAAAATGTGAAGCTCGTGTAGAGTCTTCTTCAAATCGAACTCTGTTCTCTTACGGATTACACTGTGCTGGAAGGAAATGTAATTGTCGAGTATTTCGGGAAGCGAGAGCAATTTCGGCTCGCCGTTTACCAGCGCTATCATATTTATAGCACAGGTATCCTGAAGCTGAGTGAATTTATAGAGCTGATTAAGGATTACCTCGGGATTTGCATCACGTCTGTAATCTACAACTATTCTCATTCCCGCACGGCCTGATTCGTCGCGAAGTCCTGTGATACCCTCTATCTTTTTGTCGTTTACGAGCTTACCCATACTCTCGACGAGAAGCGCCTTTCTTACGCCGAAAGGAATTTCGGTGAAGATTATCTGTCTGTTTTCGTCGTCGATATGCGCCTTTGCTCTTACGTAAACTCTGCCACGGCCCGTCGTATATGCGTCGTATATACCCTTCGTACCGTAGATTGTCGCGTAGGTCGGGAAGTCGGGGCCCTTTATAAACTGCATAAGGTCGATAACCGAGCATTCAGGGTTATCCATTCTATGTACTATTCCGTCTACAACCTCGCCGAGATTGTGTGTAGGAATATTCGTCGCCATACCGACGGCAATACCGATAGAGCCGTTTACCAAAAGGTTTGGAAAACGAGAGGTAAGAACTGTCGGCTCTTTTCTCGTATTATCGAAGTTGGGTACGAAATCGACGGTATCCTTTTCTATATCCGAAAGCATCTGGTTTGCGAGCTTGGACATTCTCGCTTCGGTGTATCGGTATGCCGCAGCGCTATCACCGTCGACGTTACCGAAGTTACCGTGTCCCTCTACCAAGGGATAACGAAGAGAGAAGGACTGAGCCATTCTTACCATCGTCTCGTATACGGCGGTATCACCGTGTGGATGATATCTACCGAGCACGTTACCGACTGTGGTCGCTGACTTACGGAAAGCCTTTTCGTAGGTGAGACCGTCCTCGTACATAGCGTAGAGGATTCTTCTCTGACCAGGCTTCAAGCCGTCGCGCGCGTCGGGGAGAGCACGGCTCGTGATAACGCTCATCGAATACTCTATAAAAGAGGTCTCTACCTCTTTTTTCATATATCGCGTTTCAATTTTCTGATTTGGGAATTCGATGCTTCCCTCAAAATGATTTAAATTCTTTTTTGCCATCTTTTCACCCTATTATATATCGAGATTCTGCGCGAACTTCGCGTTCTTTTCGATAAATTCTCTTCTCGGCTCTACAAGGTCACCCATAAGGATAGAGAACATTCTGTCGCATTCCATCGCGTCCTCTATTTCTACCTTCAAAAGCGTTCTCTTTTCGGGGTCCATCGTGGTTTCCCAAAGCTGACTCGGGTCCATTTCACCAAGACCCTTATATCTCTCGGCTTCAATATTTCCACCAAGCTCTGCTATTATTGCATCACGCTCTGCATCAGAGAATGCGTAACGTTCCTGTGACTTACCCTTCTTTATCTTGTAAAGCGGGGGCTGTGCAAGATATATATGTCCGTCTTCAATTAATTTTTTCATATAACGGAAGAAGAAGGTAAGAAGCAGTATACGAATGTGAGATCCGTCTACGTCGGCATCGGCCATTATGATGATCTTACCGTAGCGGAGCTTTTCAATATCGAATTCCTCACCTATTCCACAGCCAATCGCCTGAATTATAGGGGTGAGCGATTCATTTACGTAGACCTTGTGCTTTTCTTTTCCACTCTTTTCTACGTTAAGCACCTTACCGCGAAGGGGAAGGATAGCCTGATATCTACTATCTCGTCCGTCCTTTGCAGAGCCTCCTGCAGAGTCTCCCTCTACAAGATATAGCTCGGTGAATTCCACTCTTCTTTCCTGACAGTCCTGAAGCTTTCCGGGGAGAGTAGAGCTATCAAGCACGTTCTTTCTTCTTGTGAGCTCTCTCGCCTTTCTCGCCGCTTCGCGAGCGCGAGAAGCTGAAAGCGATTTTTCTATAATGGTCTTTGCCTGTATAGGATTTTCTTCAAGATATTCTTCGAGCTTCGTGCCGACTATACTATCGACGAGCACTCTCATTTCGGAGTTACCGAGCTTCGCTTTCGTCTGGCTTTCAAACTGAGCGTCGGTGAGCTTTACGCTTATAATTGCACAAAGTCCCTCTCGTACGTCCTCGCCCGAAAGGTTTTTATCCTTGTCCTTTAAGATACCCTTTTTACGAGCATAATCGTTTATTACTCTCGTGAGCGCATTCTTAAAGCCCGTTTCGTGAGTACCGCCCTCTATCGTCGCCATATTGTTGGCAAACGAGATTATAGCTTCATTATAACCGTCGTTATACTGCATAGCGACCTCGGCTATCGAGCCGTTTTTCTCGCCCTTCATATAGATTATATCGTCGGTTAAAGGGGTGACGTATCTCGTTTTATTAAGATAATCGACGTAGCTTACTATACCGCCCTCATAACAGAGGTCCTCAGTCCTCTTTTCCTCGGTACGAAGGTCGGTTAAAACTATTCTTACGCCCGCATTCAAAAACGACTGCTCTCTCATTCTGTTAAGAAGAGTGTCAAATTCAAATACAGTCTCTTCAAAAATCGTGCTGTCGGGCTTAAATCTTACGTAAAGACCGTGTTTATCGCAGTCGCCTACACAAGCAAAGGGTCTTGCTACCTTTCCCTTTTCAAAGCGCTCGGTGTATTTCTTACCGTCACGACAGTTTTCTACCTCTACCCATTCGGAAAGCGCGTTTACAACCGATGCGCCGACGCCGTGAAGACCGCCCGCTATCTTATAGCCCTCTCCGCCGAATTTACCACCCGCGTGCAAAACGGTGTAAACGACCTCAAGAGTAGGCAGACCGAGCTTTTCATTCATTCCCGCGGGAATTCCTCGTCCGTCATCCTCGACAGAAACGCTGTTGTCCTCGTGAATATTTACTCTTATACAAGAGCATTCACCTGCAAGCGCCTCGTCTATCGAGTTGTCCACTATTTCATATACGAGATGGTGAAGTCCCTTTATAGAGGTAGTACCTATATACATACCAGGTCTTTTTCTTACTGCGTCAAGTCCTTCAAGTACTTGTATTTGACTATCGTCATACCCGTTCTTTTCTGGTCTTATTTCTTCCATTCTAAAATCCTCTTCTAAAAATTTTTGTCTTATTCTTCGTTATAATCGTTATTTAATCTTGCATTGAGTCCTGTGGCGGAAATTTTTGAAAGATAGGTCTTATATTCGCCCTTTTTTTCACCCTTGCAGAGTATAAACGAGCGAGGCAGGTCGCTTGACGCGTATAAAACCTCTTTGTTTTTCTGCATCTTTGAAAGAAAGCTTCTGCTATTTTGGGAAACAGTCGCCGTATCCATATCAAAAATGCCTATTATGTTTTTCTTCTTTACGGTCTCTCCGTTACCTATATGAAGATACATATCTTCCCTTTTCCACCTTTATTATATTTACTTCATTTTCGTCAAAGCCGTTTTTCTCGCAGGCGGTTATAAGAATCTGCTTTTCTTCGCTCTTTTTCATTATGTAAGCGCGCCTTTTTTCATCAAGCTCGCTTAAAACGTCGTCGAAAAGGAACACAGGATATTCTCCGCAAGCATCCTTACAAACCTCGCCCTCTGCGATTTTAAGGGCTAAAACTATCGAGCGCTGCTGTCCTTGGGACGCATAGCTTCTCGCTGAAATTCCGTTTATCTTTATCTCAATATCGTCGCGGTGAATTCCAAAAAGAGAACAGCCCGCCGCAATTTCGCGGTCTATATGATTATTAAGAATATTCAAATACTGTAATTCTATATTTTCTCTTTCTTCACAGTCGCTCTTATATTCGAGTGAAAGCTCTTCCTTTCCGTCGGAGAGCTCGTACAGTATCTTTTTCGCGCTCTTCTCAATCTCTTTTATATACTCGTATCTTTTTTCGTTTATATAAGCGGCTCTTTTAGCGAGTGCTGCCGACCATATACGAAGCTGCTCTTCGTCATAAAAAAGACCCTTTTGCGCATTTTTGATTACTGCGTTTCTGTTTTCTAAAATTTTGTTATATTCGCTATATACCGTCATATACATAGGCTTTATCTGACTTATACCTACGTTTATGAAATCACGTCGAAGAGAGGGACCCTCTTTTACAAGCATAAGATGCTCGGGAAAAAAGATAACGGCGCGGAAATGTCCGAGCATATCGAGGATTTTTTCTTCCTCTATACCGTTTTTCTTCTTTTTCTTTTCCTTTCCGTATACTCGGTAGGAAAGCTTTTGATTTTTCCCTTGCTTTTCGTAATCGAGCTCTATAAAAAATCCGTCGTTTTCAAATCTTTTTAATTCGTAGTCCGACGCGCCCCGAAAGCTCTTTCCTCTTGCAAAATAGTATATAGCCTCTAAAATATTCGTTTTTCCCTGCGCATTTTGTCCGTATAAAAGGTTAACGCCCGGTAAAAAATCTATTTTTTCTTTTTCTATATTACGAAAATTCTCTATTTTAAGGCTTTTTATCTGCATATTATTCGGTCATTCTGACAGGCTGGACCATATAGAAGAAGTCCTCGTCCTCTTTTTTGTCGTGAGGAGCTATGGTCACACTCTGTGTAGGAGACTTAAAGGTGAGGTCTATTACGTCACTGTCAGCGGCGCGGACACTGTTTATAAGATAACGGCAGTTAAACGCTATCTTTATAGGAGCGCCCTCGTGCGCACAGCTCATCTCGTCGTAAACCTCTCCGTTTGCCGACTTGGAAGCAAGCGCAACAGTATCACCGTCTATGATTATCTTTACGTAAGAGCGAGAGCTCTTTTCCTCTGCTATAAGATTTGCACGCTCAAGACCTGCAAGGAATCTCTGTCTGTCTACGGTGACGAAAATATCGTTTGCCTTGGGTATAATTCTGTTATAGTCTATATATTCCTCGTCTATAAGTCTGGTAAAGAAGGTAAGGTCTTCAAAATTGAAGATAGCGTGCTTACGGGTGAGCATTACCTTAATATTACCGCCCTTGTCGGAAAGAATCTTTACAAGCTCGTTCAATGCGTGACCGGGAACGATGAAGGAGAAGTCCATATCGTTATTGTTCTTTACGTCGCTTATATCACTCTTTATCTCACACTTTGAGAGCGTGTAGCTGTCGCAGGAGATTATTTCGAGCTTATTCTTTTTAATTTTAAAGAAAGCACCGCAGAGCATAGGTCTTGTGTCCTGCTCGGCGACGGAATGTATTACCTTTCCTATCATTTTCTTTAAAATGAAGGAGTCGGCTATAAATCCGTTTTCACCCTTGAGTTCAGGAAGCTTCGGGAAATCCGAGCCACGAAGGGCGAAGAGTGAGAAATTACTCTTTCCACTTGAAATTACCGTATTATACTTTTCATCTACCGTGAGATTTATAATATCGTCGGGCAAAAGGCGCAAAATCTGCATAAGTCTCTGCGCGTTTATTATGTAGCTTCCGCCTTCCAAAATTCTTTCAGCCTTCAAAAAGCCTACTACACCCTTTTTCATATCGTAGGCGGAAAGCTTTATGTAGCCTGTATCCTTATCAGCCTCGATAAGTACTCCCTCTATTGATGAAATGGTGTTTTTGTTCGATACGCTTCCCATAGCGGGCGCAAGCTTTTCTATAAATTCGTCTTTTTGAAAGGTTACGTTCATTTTTTTCTCCTGCCTTTTTGTTTTTTTTAATAAAAAAAGAATAAGATAAGTAATATAAATTATAGTAATAGTAATAGGGTCGGTTTAAAGTGTTA
>JAZOOB010000160.1:0-13029 GCA_045654845.1 Eubacteriales bacterium
TTTTGTGCCACAAATAAGAATGGAGCCGTTAAATGATAATCGACAAACCTATTGCTCTTACAGAAGGGCCCATTACAATCCGTACTATAACCGAAGCTGATAAATATGCTTTTGCAGATATTGTATTGGGTCGCGATATTATGAAGCCCTTCGCTAAAAACAACGAGACAGTGGCAAATAGCATACGGGATATTGTTTGGGAAGATAGGCAAATCAGCGATTCTATTTCTTTTCTTATAGTGGAAAACGACAGCAAAGCCGAAATCGGCATCTGCGAAATACACCGACTCGAGTCTTCTGAGCCTTTGATAAGCATTACCATTGACGATTCTTATCATAACAAGGGATATGGATATCTCGCGTCTAAGATGATGCTTGAAGAATGCTGGAAAATATTTGACAATCCCTTTTTTGTGTGGGAAGTTGAAAAGGAAAACATACCGAGCAAGCGTCTTGCTGTAAAGCTTGGCGGAAAACTAACAGAGACCTTCTGCACACGCCAAAAAGATACGCCCGAGGTGGCACAAAAAAGCGAGCTTGAGGCGAGCTCTGAAGGGTTAACCAAAACCATTGAGAAATACGTAATAGAAAGACCGCCACTACCTGCACGTAAATAAAGGGAACGTTGACACCGTGATAGCTTTGTGCTATACTAGGCTCGAAAAGGAATGGGAAGGACATCCCGTATTCTGATTTGCACGTAATTTTTATAAAAATATAGCGCCCTTTGTCTTTTGAGACAAAGGGCGTTTTTTTCTTTTTTCAAATCGAATATCTCTTTCGGTACTCGGTGGGGGTCATGCCCGTGTGCTTTTTGAAAAGGCGACTGAAATAGTATTGGTCGGTATATCCGCAAATCTCGGCTATATTCAAAACCGAAAGACGAGTGTCGGAAAGCAGGTTTCTCGCCTGCAAAAGCTGATAATGAATTCTGTAATTCTGCGGAGTTCTTCCGTACGCGATTTTAAACGAGCGTATAAAATGCTCTGCCGTCATACCGTAAAGCTCGGCAAGCTCGGAGACGGTTTTTTCGCTTTTCGCATCCTCGAGCTGCTTTTTTGCGCGAAGAAAGGGGAAGGCGTTCTTTTCGGTCTCCGACAAAAGAAGCAGTATTGAATATAAAGGCGCTTGCTCGTAGCGGGAGTCTGCTTCCCCCGTACGCCGCGCAGAAAGTGAAAGCGAATGGAAAAGTGTATCAAGCTCGTTCTGTCTTATCTCTGCCGAGTGAACACCCGAAAACAGCATCTCGGAATTTAGAAGCTCATCCGCCTTATTGCAGGTAAAATGTATCCAATAGTAGCGCGAGCCATCTACGGGTAGATAGGTGTAAAACTGCGGATCTGACGGCGCGAAAATACAGTAATCACCGCTCTTTAACGTGCGCTTGCCTACCAGCATTTCACCGCTCGACACGTATATAAGCTGGTAGTCGTATCTTCCCTCTGCTCTTTCTATTTTTATTTCCTTCTCTATATCCTTATAATAACCGAAATTGTTCAGGTATAGCGCTTGTCCCTTTTGCTTGTCTGTGCTCTTTGGGTGTCTTCTTTTGTAAAATAGGTTCATTTTGCTCTCACTTTTTAAATTTTGTCTAATATTTTTCTTATATTTTATCACAAAAAATCAATTTTGTCTATATTTAAGCAAAAATATTTATTTGATACGGAGTTTTTTTTGATATAATTAAATAAAAAGCCTTTTTTGGGAGGAAATATGAGAGAAAAAATAAATTTTGACCGTAATTGGAGATTCGCTCTTGGCGATATCGAGATGGACTATCCAAGAACGAAGCCGCCTGCATCATATAGCTCAAAAACCGAAAGAGCACAATGGGGTCCCGCCTCCTTCTCATACGATACGGGAATGTATGCAAGCGAGCATTGGTCGGACGTCGATCTTCCCCACGACTATACGATACACGAGCTTCCCGACGAAAAATATAACGAGGCGCACGGATTCTTTCCGCGCAAAAACGCTTGGTACAGAAAGACCTTCAAGCTCGAGAAATCCGACGAGAATAAGAGAATAACGCTTCTCTTCGACGGTATAGCTACCCACGCGACGGTATACGTAAACGGCTGTCTTCTTATGCGCAATTTCTGCGGATATACCTCCTTTGAGGTAGATATGACCGACGTAGCGAGATTCGGCGAGGATAACGTGGTAGCAGTCTACGTTAATACGCAGAATCCCGAGGGCTGGTGGTATCAGGGCGGCGGTATCTACCGCCACGTTTGGCTGCAAAAGACCTCTCTATTATCTGTCGACCTTTGGGGCGTTTTTGCGAAGCCCGTATTTAAAGGAAACGGCGAATGGATAGTAGAAACCGAAACGACTGTAAGAAACGATACTCTCACAAGAAGAAATATTTCGCTCGTGGGTGAGATTTTAGATAAGGACGGTAAGGTAGTCGCAGAGTCAAAGATAAGTGGCTTTATAGACGATAAGGACAAGCGCACCTTTAAGTACGGCTTCACCGTTAAGTCTCCTGAGCTATGGTCGCCCGAAAGCCCTACACAGTACGTAATGAAAACAAAAGTTTACGCCAAAAACGAGGTAGTAGACGAATACGACGTGAAATTCGGCTTCCGTACTATAAGAGTAGATAAGGATACGGGGCTTTTCATAAACGAAAAGAACTATAAGATAAAGGGCGTCTGCGCTCACGCGGACTTCGGTCTTTCGGGAAAGGCAGTACCCGACAATATCCAGAGATACAAGATCGCTCTCTTGAAGGAAATGGGCGCAAACGGCTACCGTACCGCGCATTATCCTCACGCGGCAGAGGTTATGGACGAGCTTGACGCAAACGGCTTTATCGTAATGGACGAGACAAGATGGTTTGAGTCAACCCCCGAGGGAAAGGCGCAGCTTGAAATGCTGATGAAGAGGGACAGAAACCGTCCGTCAGTAATCTTCTGGTCGATAGCAAACGAAGAGCCTATTCACGCAAAGGTGCAGGGCAAGAGGATTGCGCAGAGTCTTAAGGCGTTTGCAAAAAAACTCGACGACTCCCGTCCGATAATGGCGGCGGTAAACAACCCCGACGTAGCGACTATATTTGAGGATATGGATATAGTCGGTATGAATTACAGATGGCATCTGTACGATAAATTGCGCGCACAGTTCCCGCATAAGCCCTTTATGGCTAGTGAAAACTGCGCGACGGGAACGACGAGAGGTCAGTATTTGTGTGACGACGAAAGAAACACCTATATTTCCTCGTATGACCACGATATAAGCATCACGTATAAGAGCAGAGAATTCTACTGGAAATTCATCACCGAGCGCGACTGGGTAATGGGCGGATATCAGTGGATAGCATTCGAGCATCGAGGCGAGGCGGCTTGGCCGAGACTCTGCTCGCAGAGTGGCGCTATCGACCTCTTTATGCAGAAAAAGGACCCCTTCTATCAGAATCAGTCGCATTGGACCGACGAGCCTATGGTACACCTGCTTCCCCACTGGAACTTCAAGGGACTCGAGGGTATGCCTATAAGAGTAGTTGCTTACAGTAATATGCTGAAATTAGAGCTCTTCTTAAACGGCAAGAGCTTAGGTGTATCTGAAAAGGGCAGATACGACCACAGCGAATGGACTGTTCCCTACGAGGCGGGCAAATTAGAGGTTGTCGCATACGACGGCGACAAAATCGTCGCGCGTGATGAAAAAATAACCTCGTCTGCGCCTGCAAAGCTTATGCTCAAGCTCGAAACCGAGGATATCCGCGCAAACGGTGAGGACCTCGCACTCGTCACCTGCTACGTAGTAGACAAGGACGGACTTGAAGTGCCCGACGCAGAATGCACGGTACACTTCAGCACGAACGAGCTTGGAAAAATTTATACGACAGGCTCAGACGTGACCGACCATACGAGCCTTTTCCTGCCCACGAGAAGAATGCGCGCAGGAAGAGCAAGCGCGACAGTAAAGCTAAAGGAAACCGAAGGCACGCTTCGTGTATTTGCTACCGCAAGCGGACTTGACGGCGCGCTTCTTTCGGTGGAATTAAAGAAATGATAGGTTAAAT
Organism: Eubacteriales bacterium; assembly: GCA_045654845.1. Classification (GTDB taxonomy): domain Bacteria; phylum Bacillota; class Clostridia; order Oscillospirales; family CAG-272; genus UBA1740. Next base: position 4,031 of record JAZOOB010000160.1, read on the forward strand.
GATATAGAAAGGAGCATTTTATGTTCAATTATAACGTAAAAATCGGTCTTGTCGCAATGCGTAGGAATACTACAAACCGTCCGAAAGGTACGTTTCTTACCTGGTATTCTGCAGAAGAGCGTGGAAAAAGATTTGTGGAATACATTGAAAACAACTTCACAAGCGAAAGCGTTAGCTTTGTCGATAACAAGGGTATCGGAATAGAGGACCTCGTTTTTGACGATGCCTCTGCAAAAGAGGTGATAGAGCGCTTTAAAAAGGAAAACGTCGACGCTGTGATGATAATAAACTGTAATTTCGGAAACGAGGAGGCGGCGGCAGATATCGCAGAGGCACTCGGCAAGCCCGTTCTTCTGTGGGCGCCTCTCGACGACGAGTATTACGTGGACGGTATGCGTCCGACAGACTCACAGTGCGGTCTTTTCGGTGTTTCCCGTCAGATGCAGCGCTATCATATTCCCTTCTCACATCTGCCCTGCTGCAGAGTGGAAAGCGAGGAATTTAAGGAGGGCTTTGACAGCTTTGTGCGCGTCGCTTGTATGGTCAAAAACTTCAAGGGCATGCGCATAGGTCAGATAGGCGCACGTCCCGCGCCTTTCTTCTCGGTTATCTGGAACGAGGGCGAGCTTATGGAAAAGTTCGGAATACGAATTATCCCGATAAACTTCGCTATCGTAGAACAGAGAATGAAGGCGGCGCCTGAGCTTTATGCCGACGAAATAAAGGAATACGAAAAATACTTTTTGACTAAATTCGTCCTTGACGACTTAACCCCCGCATACATAAACAAAATGGCGACTCTCGCCGCCACCTATAAGCATCTTTTCGAGGAATTTAATCTCGACGTAATTTCGGCTGAATGCTGGACAGCGACACCCGTAATGTTCGACGGTCTTGCACCCTGTGCCGTTTACGGTCTTTTAAACGAGCTCGGATATATGGTTTCCTGCGAAAGCGATATGCATTGCGTTATGACCATGGCGCTTCTTAAATGCGCCACACTCGGTAAGGGCAAGCCCCTCTTCGGTGAATTCACGGTTCGACATCCCGAAAACAAGAATGCAGAGCTTCTATGGCACTGCGGTCCGTTCCCCGAAAGCGAAAAGGCAGAGGGCACAAAGGCTCGTCTTGTAAATCAGCGTATATGGCTTCGCGCGAAGGACGGAACCTACACCGTCGCGCGTATCGACCAGGAAAGCGGAAAATATATGATATTGCCGCTTGTTTGTAAAACCACCGAAGGTCCGCAAACTCACGGAACGTATATTTGGGGAGAATTCGAAAACCTTCAGGCTGTAGAGGACAGACTTCTTGACGGCCCGTACATTCACCACTTCGTAGAAATCGAGGGCGATTACAGAAAAGAAATAGGCGAATTCTGTAAATATTTCCCTAATCTTACAGTTGATAAATCCGTTTAATTAAAGGAGAAAAAGAAATGCAGTATCAGATGAACAAATTTTTATTTTCAATGATTCTTACCGAGCTGGAGGACGCTGTAGGCAAGGAAAACTGCTCTACAAGAGCCATTGACAAGGTAACTCACAGCGTAGACTATTACTGGCTTTCCAGAATGTGGGCAGACAGAGGCGAGCGTATGCCCGAGGCAGACTTTGTAGTTTGTCCCGAAAATGCTCAAGAGGTATCAAAGGTAGTCAAAATTGCAAACTACTATAAAATCCCCGTAACCACTTGGGGCGCGGGAGGCGGAACGCAGGGCGGAGCTATCCCCGTTTGCGGTGGCATCGTGCTTGATACCAAGAGAATGAACAAGATATACGAGGTAAATACAGAGGCTATGTATATAGAATGCGGCACGGGCGCAATATACAAGCACATCGAATGGGCGGCAAACGAGGTCGGAAAGGCGACAATGCACTACCCCTCTTCCCTTACCTGCTCTACTGTCGGCGGCTTCCTCGCTCACAGAGGTATAGGCGTTTGCTCGACTAAATATGGAAAAATAGACGATATGGTGCTTCAGATGGAGGTCGTTCTTCCAAACGGAGATATTATCAACACCGCCTCTGCGCCGAAGCACGCGGCAGGCCCTGACCTGAACCAGATATTTATAGGCTCGGAGGGTACGCTCGGTATAATCACAAAGGCGCAGATACGCATATTCGATCAGCCTGAGGAAAGACGCTTCCGCGGCTTCCTTTTCCAAGATATGCACGGGGCATTCCAAGCTTCCCGTGAGCTTTTACAGAAATTCAAGCCGTCCGTTATGCGTCTTTACGACGAAGCAGAAACATCCTCTCTTATCAAAAAGATAGTTGGCGTCGAGCGCAAGGGCGCGTTTATGAATATCGCCTACGAGGGCTGTCGTGAAATGGTCGAGGTAGAGGAAAAGATTCTTCTCGACACCTTCAAAAAATACGGAGCAGAGGACCTTGGCAGCGAATACGGCGAAAAATGGTGGAAGGAAAAAATAACCTTCTTCTACCCCGGTCATATGATGGATATTCCTCAGATGTTCGGAACTATGGATACAATAGCTCCTTACGGCAAAATAGAGGAGATCTACTGGGCTATGAAGGAAGCAATTGAAACTAATTTCCCGCAGGCTAAATTTATAGCACACTTCTCACATTGGTACGAATGGGGCTCGATGATATACGACCGCTTTATCATAGAAGGAAAGGACGTGCCCGAGGATCCCGTCGAAGCGCTTCGCTTACATCAGGCGGTATGGACCTGCGGAGTTCGCGCGGCTCTCGCTCACGGCGGTGTCGTAAACGATCATCACGGTGTCGGCATAAAGCTCGGCCGTCTTATGAAGGAGGAGTACGGCCCTGCAATGCAGGTATTTGAAGGCTTAAAGAAAACTCTTGACCCTAACGGAATTATGAATCCGTTTAAGCTCGGTCTGTAATCAGGAGGTAATCGCAATGATAATGTCAGAAAAATGTAAACAGCACGTCGATTCCTGCCGTTTTTGCTGGATGTGTCACCACATCTGCCCCATAGGAAACGCAACGGGACAGGAAAGAAATACAGCGAGAGCAAGAGCTCTCGGAATTTCGCTCGTAAACCGCGAGGCTATCGACCTTGCCGAAATCATGGATAACGTTTTTGAATGCTGTACCTGTGGCGCTTGCGTTCACGATTGCGTAACGGGCTGGGATCCCGTAATGTTCACAAAGGAAGCAAGACTTCAGGCGGCGCTTGAGGGCAAGCTTCCCGAATACATAATGACCTTAGTTGGCAACTGTCTTGAAACAGGTAATGCTTACGGCAAGGTAGCACTTTGTGACACGCTAAAAGAAAAAATCAAGGCTCACGCAAAGAAGACCGACACCCTTCTCTTCTTGGGTGTTGACGCGAGATTTGCCGCTTGCGAGCAGGCAGTGAAGGCTATAAAGATATTAGAGAGCGCAGAGCTTGAATTCTCGCTTGTCGAAAACGAAGCTTCAAGCGGAGCACAGCTCGATTTCCTCATCGGCGCGGCAAACGAAACCAAAGCTCAAGCAGAGGCATGCGCGAAGCTGCTCAATGAATATAAGACCGTAGTGGTCTACGACCCGAACGACGCGAAAATGATAAAGCAGACCTACAAGGAGCTTGGCGTCGAGGTAAATGCAACCGTCGTTACGTACACAAGCTTCCTTGCAGAGCTTTTAAAGTGTGGCAAGCTTAAGGCGAAGAACAGCGGTAAGAAGGTAGTTTTCCAAGACCCCTACCAGCTCTCGCGTGACCTCGAAGAAACCGAGTGCGCCCGCGAAATAATCAAGGCATACGCTGATCTTGAAGAAATGCTTCTTAACCGTGACCAGACCGTTTGGGCAGGTAATATTTTAATGGCTCAGTATATGCCCGAAATCATTAAAAAGGTTTCCGCCCGTAGACTCCTTAACGTAAAAAGCATTGGCGCTTCAACCGTCATCACCGCGTGCGTTTCGGAATACGTAGCGCTCAAGAACGTCGCGACCGACGTCGAGGTGCTTTCCATCGAAGACCTCATTCTCGCTTAACGGAGGATTTTGCTGTGTTAGTTAACTTAAAGCAGATTATCGCTCTGGCAGAAAAGGGAGAATTTTGCATCCCTGCATTTAACGTTTATAATATAGAAACCGCAATGGGCGTTATTAAGGCGGCAGAAGAAGAAAGAGCCCCCGTCATTCTTCAGGTATATCCCCGTCTCATAAGCGAGGAGGTGGGCTACTATCTCGCGCCCGTTCTTCTTGCGGCGGCAAAAAAGGCATCCGTGCCCGTATGCTTTCATCTCGACCACGGCCCTTCTGAGCTTGTCGCACAGAGAGCTCTTTATTGGGGCGCAACGGGTATTATGTACGACGGCTCCGTCCTTCCCTATGAGGAAAACGTGAAGAACACGAAGCATATAGTAGAGCTTTGCGACACTATTGACGTAGGCGTCGAAGGCGAGCTCGGTCACGTAGGAAGTGTGAACGACGAGGCTATGGATGAATTCACAAGCCCTGAGCTTGCCGCCGACTTTGTGGAGAAAACAGGCGTTTGCTGTCTTGCCGTGCTTATAGGAAACGCGCACGGACATTATAAAAAGCCCCCTTGCATAGATATTGAAAGAATTAAAGCTATAAGAAAGGCGACTAACAATACCCCCTTAGTGCTTCACGGAGGCTCAGGAATTCCCGACGATCAGGTAAAGGCGGCTATCAAGGCGGGAATCCGTAAGATGAATATAGGAACCGACGTTTGCTGCGCGTTTGCCGAGGGTACTCTTGAGTCCCTCAACGATCCCAAAAGAAGTCTTGCAGTCGATTTGTTTATGAAAAAGCCGATAGAGTCGGTAAAGGCTCTTGCGACCGACAAGATTAGACTGGTCGGCGCAAACGGAAAAGCAAACTGACAGGAGAAGGCTATGAGTAAAATAGTAGGAATAGGCGCAAACGTATTTGACACCCTTTACAATATCCCTACTTTTCCCAAGGAAGACACAAAAATGAGGGCTGACGCTTCCAAAACGGCAGGCGGCGGCCCTGTGGCGACCGGACTTGTCGCCGCAAGTAAGCTCGGCGCGAAAGCCTCTTTTATCGGTGTTTTGTCCGACGACAACAGCGGCACGTTTCTCAAAAAGGATATGGAGAAGTATGGAGTTGATACGGCTCTTGTAGAGGTTAAGAGCGGATATCGCTCGTTTGCCTCTATACTTTTACTCGCCGCGGATAAGGCTACGCGCACCTGTGTTTTTGATAAGGGCAATCTGCCTCCGCTTTCCTTGACCGAGGAGCAGAAAAATGCCGTAAAAAATGCCGATATACTTATGGTAGACGGAAACGAGATGGATGCTGCGCTTGAGGCGGCGAGAATAGCAAGGGCAAACAATACAAAAGTCCTTTACGACTGTGGCGGTCTTTACGAGAGGGTGTCAGAGCTTTTAGCTCTTACCGATATTATGATTCCCTCAGAGGAATTTGCTCTCGGACACACAGACTCGAAGACGGCAGAAGAGGCGGCGAAGAAGCTGTACGAAAAGTATTCTCCCGAGGTGGTAGTTATCACGAAGGGGAGCGAAGGCGGAATTCTCTATGACGGTGAAAAAACCGTCGTTTATCCCGTCTATCCTGTAAAAGCCGTAGATACCAACGGCTCGGGCGACGTATTTCACGGCGCGTTTGCCGCGGCGGTTTTACTGGGTTACGATTATCTTAAATGCTGCCATTTCTCAAGCGCGACCTCTGCCCTCAAATGCACCGGCATAGGCGCAAGAGAAAGCGCACCCGACCTTAACACATTAAAAGCATTTTTAAAGGAGAACGGATATGAGTTATAATTATAAAAAAGCATATAAATCTCAAAACGGATATACTCCCATCTGCAAAATAGGCGAATGCTCGCTAAAAAAGCTTGAGTTTGGAATAATTGAATTGGAAAAAGGACAGAAGCTCCCCTTCTATACGGAGGATAAGGAGGTCGCATTTATTCTGCTCGAGGGACACTGTAACGTAGAATTCGACGGTGAGCTCTATGAAAACGTAGGAAACCGCACAAGCGTATTTGAAAACAAGCTCGCAGAATGCGTATATATGCCAAAAGAGCAGAATTTGACGATCGAGGCTCTCGACCACTTAAAAATCGCGGTTTGCGCAACTCCCGTAGAGGAAAAAACACAGCCTCAGCTTCTTCGCGCGGATCACGCGGTTTTAAAGGAGCTTGGAAGAGTACCATTTTCGCGTGAAACCAGCTTCCTTATCGACGGAAGCACCAACGCGAAAATACTTACGATAGGCGAATGCTATTGCAAGGAAGGAAACTGGGCTGGCTTCCCCCCTCACAAGCACGACGAGGACAATATGCCGACCGAATGTATAGCGGAGGAAATCTACTACTTCCTCTTTAATCCCCAGCAGGGCTTTGCCGTTCAATGCCTTTACACCGCAGACGGCAGAATAGACGAGGCGTACAGAGTTAAAAACGACGAGCTGGTAGAATTCCCCGAGGGCTTCCATACCACCGTCTCTACCCCAGGCTATCAGACCTATTTCTTATGGCTTATGGCAGGAGATTATCAAGGCTTCAACAGAAGCAACGATCCTGAGCACGATTGGATTAAATAAAATAATATCCGTAAATCTAAGAACAAATACCTTCGCTTATTTTTGCGAAAAGGGAGACGGACATGTTAAAAAGACTAAAGAGCTTAAACCCTGAAATTCAGCTTTTTGGGGTGGAGGACAAGGAATTTTCCTCATTTGGAAGAGTTATCGACTTTTTAGACACAAAAAAGATAATCGAGGTCGCAAGTAAAATTGAGGCACAGGGAGACTCTTCCTCTTACGTTGCCAAATATGACGAGTTTGAAAAACTACCTATCGCAAAGGAAATTAAAGATAAATGCTTCGGTACTCTGCCGACTCAGATAGGATATTGTTGGGGACACAGCAATTTTCTTAATGCGGCGGAATGGCACACCTCAAGCGAGATAAACATATCTATTACCCCCCTCGTCTTATTTTTAGGTCACGTGTGGGATATAGAGGACAAAAAAATCGATTCCTCAAGCTTCAAGGCGTTTTATCTGCCAAAGGGAACCGCCGTAGAAATCTTTTCCACCTCGCTTCACTTTTGTCCCTGCGAGGTAAGCAGCACAGGCTTTGGCTGTGTCGTAGCTCTGCCGCAAGACACCAACACCCCACTTGCAGAAAATGTAAATAATTCTTTACTTTTTCGCAAAAATAAGTGGATAATCGCGCACGAAGAAAACGAGGCTTTGAAAAGCCGAGGCGTTATTTGTGGAATCACGGGTGTAAATTACGAAATCAAATACTGATTTTACACTTAAGACTACACCCTATTAGCCTTTATCACCTTTTATAAATTAAGGAGATTACAAATGAAATATCTTTTGGGTATAGATTTCGGTGGCGGTGCCTCAAAGGCAACGCTCATCGACACAAGCGGAAGAATAATCGCCGAAAACTCGGTCGAGTATCCTACCCTTTACCCCGAAAACAATGCCTGTGAGCAGAATCCCAGCGATTGGATATCTGCGCTCTGTGAAAACTGTAATGCTATAATAGAAAAAGCGAAGATTGACGCGTCCGACATTCTCACGGTAGCTCTTGATTCTGCTACGCACACCTCTCTTTTGTGTGACGAAGATTATAAGCCCCTTCGAAACGCTATCCATTGGACAGACTCGCGCTCGCGCGCTGAGGCTGACGCACTTTTCGAAAGCGTAGGTGAGGAAATCTTCAAGAAAACCTATCATAAGCCCGATACTATATGGACTCTACCACAGCTTATATGGCTAAAAGAGAAGGAGCCCGAGGTCTTTGAAAATGCCCGCTATATTTTCTTTGAAAAGGATTATATACGCTTTTTCTTGACCGACGTCTTTTGTACAGATTACATTGAAGCCGAGGGTAGCATGCTCTTCGACTGCAATAAAATGAAATGGGACGGAGAGCTTTGCGCCCTTGCGGGAATAAAGACGGATATGCTTCCCCCCATCGTACGTCCCACCGACGTGGTAGGCAGCGTAACCAAGAAAGCCGCCACGGCAACAAGACTTAAAGAGGGCACACCCGTCATCTGCGGAACGACCGACACCGTTATGGAAATCTTTGCGAGTGGCGCGGTAAGCGCAGGCGATTTAACGGTAAAGCTCGCGACTGCGGGCAGAATCTGCGTAATAACCGATAAGCCATATCCCAATAGACACTTAGTAAACTATTCTCATATAACCGAAAATTTATGGTATCCAGGCACTGCTACAAAATCAGCGGCAGCATCGCTTCGCTGGTACAGAGACACCTTCGGCGGTGAGTACAAGGCACTCGACGAGGACGCAAGCAAAATAAATATAGGCTGCGACGGGCTGATCTTCCACCCTTATCTGAACGGCGAGCTTACCCCCTATGCAGATCCTATGCTTTGCGGCAGCTTTACTGGAATAAGGGCTACTCACACCAAAGCGCACTTTACACGCGCCGTCCTTGAGGGCGTGGCCTATTCTCTTCTCGACAGCAAGCTTTATCTTGATTCATTGGGCATTCCCTATAACGATATAGCCGTCGCTATCGGTGGCGGAACGAAGGGAAAGCTCTGGCGTCAGATAATCGCAGACGCTCTGGGAATCACGCTCAAAACGACCGAAAGCGCAGACTCCTCGTTTGGCTCGGCAATGCTCGCGGGAATAGCGGCAGGCGTATTTTCCGACTCGAAGGATGCGGTGAAAAAATGCGTGAAAGCCGTGGATATAACATATCCCGACAAAAGTAAGACTGTCGAATATAGAAAAATATTCGAGACCTATAAAAAAATACATGACGCGCTTGCGCCTATATACAGAGAAAAACAATGAAGATTTTAGTTTGTGTAAGACAAGGACTCGACGGTGAAATATGCCCCTTTGACGCCTCTGCTTACGAAGCGGCATTAAGAATAAAGGATGCTGAAGTGACGCTTGTCACTATGGCACCTCCAAAGGCCAAGGACTTTCTTTTGCGCCTTACCCGATTGGGCGCAAAAAAGGCATTGCTATTATCGGACCCTGCCTTTTCCGGTAGCGATAC
>JAZOOB010000161.1:0-4163 GCA_045654845.1 Eubacteriales bacterium
CCGAAAACACTTATGCAGATTTCAAAAAAGGACGTCTTTATTTCAGTCTCGGTCTTGAAAGACAGAATTCAAGCAAAGCGCTTATACTGACGCCCGAAATGGGTATCGGCTCTACCGCTGATTACATTTTCCCACAGTAAAGGAGATAGAATTATGTTAGCTCCAAAGCCAATAATCGAAGGTGATTTTAACTTTATCGCCCGTCCTCTTGAGGATTCCGAGAGAAAATATTACGGTATTTTCGTATCTCATTCAAGCAAGGATAACGACGAATATCTTTATCCGCTTATCGAAGCTATGAGAAAGCAGAACCTTCACCCCTTGTGCGACAGAGACTTTCTTTCGGGCGGTGACGATTATCAGAAGATAATCGAAAGCTACCTTAACTGCTACGCGGGCGTGATACTCATCACCGAAAATTCGCTTAAATCCGATTGGGTGAATTATGAAATAGGCGTTTTTGCGGGACACGATATGCCTATATTCCTTTACGACCCGAAAAACATACTCTCAAACAAGCTTGAAATCCCTGAGGTCGCCAATATATACGGCTCTCACATAGGCAGATACCTGCCCGCTTACAACACGATAGACGCTCTTATCTCAGCTTTGCAGAGCGTATCCCCTTACGCCGATATGTGCCTTGAGGAAAACTCGTTTATCACAAAGCGTGATTTCTTCGACATTGTAACCGAGCGAGTGGACATTGTAATAGCGCGCATAGAAAGCCCTGTGTTCGATAAGTATGCAGAACAGCTTGGAAAATGCCGTATAAATACGCTCGTCACCAACTTCGGTATGTTCTATCCCGACCACGGTGACGGCGAGCATTGCTACGCGCACCGCTTCCGTCCTTTAGAGGAAGGTCTCTGCCCTGTATCGGGCAAGCCCTGCGCTCTCGTTTCTCGCGAAAAGGTGACACAGGAAAATAAGGAATGTGTATGTCTTAACTACGCGTTCCGAAACGGAAAATTAGTCCGTTCGGGCGAGAGCTTCGTCACGGGTGAGCAGTGCGAGGTCAGCACTCTCGTTTTCCACTTGCCTCTAAACAAGGTCTACGGAACGGAATTCAAGTTCTTTATGGACGTGCCCGACGAAGAGACAGGAAATGACCTTCTCGATATGCTTCACGGCATAGGAATTCACGCGAACATGTCGGATAACGTAGGCTCAAAACGCCTTTACATATCACTACCCGAGCGACGCGCTCAGGGTCTTTTCAGATTAGAGCACGAGTTCAATAACAACTTCCTCTGCCCTCACGCGGGAAAGAGCCGTGAGTGATAAGAGCTTCTCTGATATCATAATAGCGAAAAGGAATACAAAATGAACAATCTACGTTCCTATAAAGGAGACCAGCCATATATTTTTATAAGCTATTCACACAAGGACAAGGACGGCGTTTTTTCGGTTCTTTCCCAGATGCAGACCGACGGATATCGAGTCTGGTTTGACGAGGGAATAGACCCGGGGACAGAATGGGACGACGAAATTGCCAAAAACATATGTGATTGCGGATATTTTATTGCATTCATCACAAGGAATTATCTTCTGTCGGAAAACTGCAAGGATGAGCTTTCCTACGCAAGAGATCTCGACAAAAAGCGTCTTCTCGTATATCTTGAGGAGGTCACTCTTCCCGCAGGAATGGCTATGCGAATGAATCGCATACAGTACGTAAACAAGCCAAGCTATGTAAATGATGCCGACTTTTACGAGAAATTATATTCCTCCGACGGAATATCCGAGTTTTCCTCCAACGGTGGTAAATCTACTGTAAGCAAAAGAGAGGAAAGTAGCTTTACAGTAAATCAGCCAAAGCGTACCTACGGAAGAATCAACTTCGAGGACGGAAGTGTCTACGAGGGTGAAAAGTCGCTTAGCGGACAAATGGACGGACACGGTACGCTACGCTCTTCAAACGGAAACGTTTATGAAGGCGACTTCAAGGAAGGCAAGCGCCACGGAAAAGGTGTTTTGACCTATGCTGACGGCGACGTTTACAAGGGCGAGTTTTATTTAGGAAAGCGTCACGGAAAAGGTATCATGCATTGCGCAGACGGTGACGTTTATGAAGGCAATTACAAAAACAACATTATGGACGGACAATTTATTATCCGATTCGCAAACGGCGACGTTTATGAGGGCGGAATAATAGATAACGGCACGAAAAGCGGTTATAGCATATATCGTTTTAAGGATGGCGGAGTTTATAAAGGTGATTACCGTAACGGCGAGTGGAACGGATACGGAGAATACACATATCCCGACGGCTGTTTTTTCAAAGGCGAGGTAAAGGATGGAAAATTTAACGGTCGCGGCACGTATCACTTCGAAAACGGAGACGTCTACGAGGGTAATTTTGAAAATGGTCTGTTTAACGGCGAGGGCGTATACCGATACGCAAGCGGCACCGAGCGCAAGGGAGTCTGGAAGGACGGAAAACGCATTTCAGGATAAAAGCAAATTGTAAACAACAGATTACAAGAATAGAGAAAACCACCTCAAACGAGGTGGTTTTTTGCTTATTGTGCCGCTTCAAGTATTTTTTGATTTATGCGAAGCATTACTTCGGTATAGTACAAAAGTTCAGCATTGTTAAGCTCTTCGTCGCCTATCTCATTTAGTTTGTTCATCGCATCTGCATAGCGTGACATAAAGTCCAAATAATCGCTCATCATTCCCAAGGGATTAGTGGATTCCTTATATTTTTTCATAAACGCGCAATATTCATCGAAGAAAGCTTCATAGCTATCCATAGCTGCCTTGAATTCGGGGCTTATACTATTGGCTGGTTTACTAGTGGTCACAGGTGCTTTCGTGGTATTTACGGGCTTGTTTTCGTTTGTAGAAGCGTCTATCCCCAACATTTTGTTGACATCTTCTTCGAAATCACTCATTCTACCCCTTGCATCTTCCAAATCCTCACCCCACAAATCACTTCGCATGTCGGAGTAAAAATCGTAAATATCCGACCGCGTATCTGACCACACCTCGTACACTTCGGAACGCGCACCTGACCACCACTTGTATTCATTAGAATGAACTTTCGACCACTCCGAATATGACAGAGTGTCATAAGCATCATCTATAACACCGTCATAAAAGGCATCGTACATATCATCAAAAATGCCGTCATAGATCTCGTCATAAATTTCATCACCTGCATCATCATATACGTTGTCGTATACTTCACTAAAATCGTCATACATATCATCACAAGATTTTCCAGACGATAAAATTATTTGAGCATAATTTAGTGTATATAAACAAAGTCTATTGCACAGAGATTCTGTTTCGGAGAGTACCTTTTTATAAAAAGCCTCTACCTTATCCGTATTTTTAGAATATTGTTCATATGTATCTATTTCTTCACTTAACTCTTCCCATTCTGACGCAAGCGCATCTATCGTGCTTTCAACGTCATTAGACAATGCTTCTTCTACTTCTTCAAAAGAGTTCACTTTGGATGTAGTAGTATCTGGAACATCTGGTTCGGGTGTTTCCTCTTTTTTTCCTGTTGTATTTTGCGATGAAGTTAAGGGCACATCGTAATCTTTGTTTACATCCTCATACGAATTTTCATCGCAAGCTGAAAGAGCAAAAACTAACAGAAAGCATATGCAAGTTACGACCAATACAGATAAAATTTTTTTCATTTTCTTTTCCTCCAAAAGATAAATATAAAATAAAAAAGAGCGCCAACCGTAGTTAACGCTCCGAAAAACGCAAACTCCGATTGTCGCCAAACAAATTTAAATAGAATTAGGGTATCTCTACCATAACCATTTAAGAGGAATCTGCGCTTTTACCATATTCTAAAAATGATTATGGCTAAAAAAGGGTATAATTATCCCATAAAAAATAAAAAGATACCTGTTAATTCTATTATTAAATTTGTTTGGCAAGATTTATTATAACACATTTTTTCGGAAAATACAAGAAAAACAAAAAAATCTCTAAAAGACAAAAAACACCTCGGATGAGGTGTTACAAAATGTGACCCGTACGGGTATCTCGGCAGAGCCGAGAATTCGCTCATTCTCCGCCTGACAAGCGAGCTTGTCGATCTCCGAATGGCGAATGCGAACCCATGCGCCGTCGCGCTTTGCGCTCGGCTCTGGTTCGATGAGTGTACGGGTCACCAGAGAACGAAAAAAGCA
>JAZOOB010000162.1:0-3424 GCA_045654845.1 Eubacteriales bacterium
GAGAGATAACCGCCGCACGCGAGCTTTATAACGATACCGTAAACACCTGGAACAGAGAAATCTTTGCTTGGCCCACAAAGCAGATCGTAGCCGCAAAGGCAGGCTACACCACAAGAATCCCCTTTATCGCATCCAAGGAAATCAAGGATAAGGCAAAGGACGTATTCTTTTAATTAAAACTAAAAAAGAAAAGAGCCTGTGAATTTCACAGGCTCTTTTTTTTGTAAACAAATATTTACCGTACGCTTTTATTTTTCTTCAAAAGGCACTGATGGAAGGGCTGAAAGGTGCTCGTCCTCGCTTTCGCGGATTATGTCAAACGAGCCGTCGTCGTAAAAGTCTACGGTCGTAACGGAAGCATTTGTCACCCAGTGGAAAGTGGTATATTCGGGGTCCTTTAGCTCTGTGCGCAGATAGTCGATAAAAGAGCCTATTGCCGCCGCGTGAGAAGTAATGCAAACGGTCTTGCCCTTGTTTTCACCTAAAATGCGGAGCACTTCCCTCTTTATGCGGTTTTGGAGCTCGACGACACTTTCGCCACCGTTGCAGGTCGCCTTCATCGTGTCGCCTCGCCAAATGGCATAGCTTTCGGGGTAGCGCGCTTTTATATCCTCTATCGTCAGGCCTTCCCATTCGCCTGCATAGATTTCGCGCAATTCTTTTGAGGTATTAATGTCAATGCCCTTTAATTCTGCTATCGGCTTTGCCGTGTTATGCGCACGAATAAGGTCGCTTGAATATATTACGTCTATTTTTCTGTTCTTGAGAAGCTCGGCGGTGGCTTTTGCTTGCATTCTTCCCTTTTCGGTTATGTCTAAATCGGTATGACCGAGAAAGGCTCTGCTCGCGTTTCCTGCGCTTTCACCATGCCTTATAAGTATTAAGCGTGTCATTTTATCCTCTTTTGTAAATAATAGTTTACTTATTTCGCCAAAAAGCGCGTTTTTTCGCTTTTTTAGTCTATTTTGTGCGCCTTGGTCGCTTGCGAGGCGAGATGCTCGCTTGCGTCCTCACACTCTATTCTTCCCACGCCGTTTTCGTCATAATTGATGATAGATATAGATGCGTTTGAAATCGTGTGGAAGGTCATTTTCCCTGTTTTTAATCCGTTGTAATAGGAGAGCATTACGATAATGGGGTTTGAGTGGGTAGCGATAAGAATCGTCTTTCCCTTATTCTCTTCTATTATTCTGTCTACTTCGTTTTTGACGCGAAGAAAAACCTCTTGCTCGCTTTCACCGTCGTCACATCTTCCGTTTAGACGGTCGTTTTTGCAAGTATCCCAGCTTTCTGGAAATTTCTCTTTAATATCCTTGTAGAGCATTCCCTGCCAAGCACCCGCGTAAACCTCGCGCAGATTCTTTGAGGTCTTTATTTCAAGTCCTCGTGCGTCGGCTATCGGCTTCGCGGTATTATAAGCGCGAATAAGGTCGCTTGAATATATAACGTCTATTTTTTCGTTTTTAAGAAGCTCTGCGGTAGCCTCTGCTTGACGTCTTCCCTTTTCGGTAAGATCCCAGTCAAGATGTCCGAGATATATAGTTTTTTGATTTCCTATGCTTTCTCCGTGTCTTATCAGTATCAAGCGCGTCATAAACTACCCCCAAAAGCCTTTTAACGATTAAAGTATAGCACAAAAACCCTGTTTTTTCAATAGAAAAACCTCAATATGTAGCATAAATAGGGCAAAAAGCAGACCAAAACGAAAGAAAACAGACGCAAGTGCGCGATGGTAAATTATGCCAATTATATATTCCTAAAATTTGGTAATGTTGCGTTTTGCGAGTAAAAAATGCCTCTTTTTAAAGCTTTTTAAGAGTGATAGTCTATTGTGCCCATAAAAATCGTGTTTTTTTCTTCTTATCTGCGCGTTATTGCTTGTTCTTCGCCCGCTTTTCGTTACTTATCGCTTGCCGTTCTTTATTTATTCTTGATTGTTTGCCATTCACCGTTGTTGCCGTCTTATTGTTTGTTTGCCATTTTTGTTCGCCATTTGTTCTTCGCAAAACGAAAGGCGATTCCCTGCTTCTCTCTTTGGCGTGGGGAGGTCAGAAAAGGATAAGGCTCGGTGGGGGAGGTTGAAAAACACAGAGATAAAGACCAAAAGAAGCCGAATAAATCAAAAAGTGCGTCAAAATGGACGAAAAACTGTTAAAAGTGTTAAATACTATGTTGATAACTACGCTTTTTGCGATAAATATTCGCGATTTTCGTCATTTGACGAGCTTTTGGTCCGAAAACAAGCATCGGCACAAGCTTTGCAATAAACAGACCTTAAAGAAGCAAACAAATGCCGTTTTATAAGAAAATGTTTCACGTGAAACATTTTTGTGGGCGTTCTGACTGATTATCAGCTAAAACAAATTGTTTCACGTGAAACAATCTACAAACGGTGTAAATATCAGAAAAAAGAACCTGTTTTCTCAAAAAATGTTTCACGTGAAACATTTTTTGCTTTTTTAAGCAAAAAAATGAGAATATCGGTCTTTTTTTATTGACATATATAAATAAAGATGTTATAATAGTTACAAGTATAAGAATAATCATTTTTGCGCTTTTAAGGGGCTTTTGCCCCCGTTTTTTCACCTAAAAGGCTAAAAAACAATAAAAAAGGCGCAAAAATCAAGAAAAAATGCTTAAAAATAGCGTTTGGAGGTTAAAAATGGCTGCTATTATTTCATTTGCAAACCAGAAGGGCGGCGTAGGAAAGACTACCTCGGCGGTGAACGTCGCTGCTTGGCTCGGCAAAAAAGGTAAAAAAGTACTCTTGATAGATATGGACCCACAGGGAAATGCTACAAGTGGTGTGGGAATATCTAAAAAAAGCATAAAAAACTCGGTTTATGAGGTTCTTTTAGGCGAAATATCCGCAAAAGACGCGGTAATTACTACAAAATATAAGAATTTGTCTGTTATCCCCGCGACGATAGCTCTCGCAGGCGCAGAGCTCGACCTCAACGAGATAGGCGAAAAGGGAAAGGGAATGGTTAAGGCGCTCGAAGAAATAAAGGACGAGTATGACTATCTTATCATAGATTGTCCCCCTACGCTTGGACTTCTCACTATAAATGCGCTTTCCGCCTCTAATGGTGTAGTTATCCCTATGCAGTGTGAATTTTACTCACTTGAAGGGCTTTCACAGTTGATTCTGACTATAAAGAGGGTAAGACAGTCCTACAATCCCAATCTTGAGATTACGGGAATACTTCTTACAATGTTTAACGGACGCTTGTTGCTCACAAATCAGGTTATAGAGGAGCTTAAAAAGTATTATGCAGACAAGCTCTTTAAAACACCTGTCAGCAGAAGCGTAAAGCTTTCCGAAGCGCCCAGCTACGGTGAGCCTATCTGTTATTACGACCCCTACTCAAAGGGCTCTCTCGAATATTCCGACATAGCAAAAGAGCTTATGATGAGAATATAA
>JAZOOB010000163.1:0-4141 GCA_045654845.1 Eubacteriales bacterium
GAAAACGCTACCCTTAACCATCATATAACACAGGCTACCCGTGCATACGGAATTATGCACTTAGACGAGGACTACGTAATTAAGGACGATCAGGTTATCATAGTAGATGCATTTACAGGAAGACTTATGCCAGGTCGTCGCTATAACGACGGTCTTCATCAGGCGATAGAGGCGAAAGAGCGCGTAAAGATAGAAAAGGAATCAAAGAGGCTCGCGACTATCACCTTCCAGAACTATTTCAGAATGTATTCAAAGCTCTCGGGCATGACGGGTACGGCATTGACCGAGGAAAGCGAATTCCGCGAAATATACAAGCTCGACGTTGTGGAAATCCCGACGAACAGACCTATGATCCGTCGCGACCATGACGACTACGTGTTCCCCACCAAACGAGGAAAATACAAGGCTATTATAGAGCAGATAAAGGAATGTCACGAAAAGGGACAGCCCGTGCTTGTGGGTACTGTTTCTATCGACAAGTCGGAAGAGCTCTCCCGCCTTCTTAAGCAAAACGGAATTGCTCATACAGTCCTAAACGCGAAATACCACGAGCGAGAGGCGGAAATTATCGCGCAGGCAGGTAAGCGTGGCTCGGTCACCATATCGACGAATATGGCGGGACGAGGAACAGACATTATGCTCGGCGGTAATGCCGAATATATGGCGAAGGCGGAAATGAGAAAGAGAGGCTACGAGGACTCCCTTATTGCCGCCGCGACAGGCTTTTTCGACACCGACGACGAGGAAATTATAGAGGCGAGAAAGCTCTTTGCCGAACTGCTTTCACAGTTTAAAGAAAAGATAAAGGACGAAGCGGAATTCGTACGCGCGTCGGGCGGTCTTTTCATACTCGGTACGGAGCGTCACGAGAGCCGTCGAATCGACAACCAGCTAAGAGGTCGAAGCGGACGTCAGGGCGACCCCGGTGAATCCCGTTTCTATCTTTCTATGGAAGACGACCTTATGCGACTCTTCGGTAGCGACAGACTTATCGGCGCTGTATCGAGATTCGGTATTGCAGAGGATACTCCTATTAACGCGAAGATCCTCTCTAACTCTATCGAAAATGCGCAGAAGAATATAGAGGACAGAAACTTCCAGCGCCGTAAAAACGTGCTTATGTACGACGACGTAATGAATCAGCAGCGTACCGTTATTTATAACCAGCGCGGCGACGTATTAAACGGCACCGACCTTCGCGAGACCTTTGAAAATATGATAAGAGAGCAGATTTCTTCTACTGTCGACCTCTTTACAGGTGGCGAGAGTGCGAAGGAATGGAATCTCGACGGACTTCGTGCAAACTATATAAATCTTCTGACAAACGAAAAATCCTTCAAATACACCGAAAGCGAGCTTGAAAGCTTAAATGCAGAGGATATAAAATCCGACCTCACAGAAAAGGCGCTTTCTATATATCACGGAAAGGACTCGCAGTTTGGCGAAGAGCTTATGCGCGAGGTAGAAAGAGTAATCCTTCTTCGAAACGTCGATACCAAGTGGATGGACCACATCGACGCAATGGAAGACTTAAAGGGTACTGTCGGACTTAACGCTTACGCGAACAGAAACCCGATAAACGAGTATAGACTGATCGGCGCTGATATGTTCGACGAAATGGTAAACGACATTCGCGAAAGTACTGTAAGAATGATACTCACTGTTGCGCCGCAAAAGGAACAGCCTATAAAGCGCGTTCAGGTAGCGAAGCCGCTTATCGAGGGCTTTGCAGGCGGTAAAATGCCTGAAAGAAAGCCAGCAGTACGCAAGCAGAAGGTAGGCAGAAACGACCCCTGCCCCTGCGGAAGCGGAAAGAAATATAAAAAATGCTGTGGATTAAATCAGGCAGAGGGTGAAAATTAATGGGATTCGGTATTCTTTTCATCGGATACCTCATCGGTATGAACTTCGCATACCAAGGCTTCACCGATATAATTTCATTTTGCTTTATTTTATACGCGCTATTGCTTCTCTATCGTCATAACACGTATTTTAAAAGAAGCTTTTTTGCGATTATCCCTTTGTGTATAGTGGCTCTTCCCTACTTCGTATTTGAGCTTGTAGATTTAATAGGTGTGCCACACAATCTGGACGTGACCCTTATAAATTCCTATTATGCAATTCTTTCGGGAATTTTGAAGCTCATATACACCGTACTTCTTTTAAAGGGCATTGAGACACTTGCAAACGAACTCGACATTCAGACTATTCGTGTAAAGGCATTTCGAAACAGGTTATTTACCTATCTCTATTATGCTTTATATATATTCATCGAGTTTAACCACGAGGGAACGCTCGCAAAATATGCACAATATGCTTTTCTACCTGTGCTGATATTCGGCTTTGTCGTCCTTATTTTAAATGCTTCCCTCTTCTATTCATGTTATATGTGGATATGCCTTGAGGGTGATGAGGACATGGAAAGGAAAGAATCCTCTATAAGCTTTATAAATAATATACAGAAAAAAACCGATGCTTTTGAGGAAAAACTCGTAGAAAAGAAAAAAGAGCAGAAAATGCTCAAACAAAACAAAAAATCATCAAAGAAAGGGGCAAAAAAATGAAAAACAACACAAATATTATTGGCTACGGTCTGATAATCTTTTCTTTATTCATTTTAGCAAATCCGAATATAAGCCTCTTTGATTTTCTCCCCGACCTTATAGCTTATCTTCTTATATATCTCGCGCTCGGCAAGGTATCAAATGTGATCCCCCACTTCGACGACGCAAGGGAAAGTATGCTCAAGCTGTTTTGGGTATCGCTTTCAAAGCTTCCTGCATTTTTCATAATGCTCAGCATTTCGTCTATGCATCAGGCGGAGCGCTCGGCAATAGCAGTATTCTCTCTTGTGTATGCGATAATAGAGCTTATATACATATTCCCCGCATTTTCCTCTCTCTTCAACGGATTTTTCTACCTTGAAGCGAGATTTACTGAAAACGTAAGCTCTATAAAGATACCGACAAAGATCACTTATACCTTCTTTACGGTAAAGATGCTCTGCTGCTGTGTGCCTGAAATGTCGCTCATCTCGGTAAGTGACAGACTGGGCATAGTTTCTGCCTTTCAAATAAATATTGCAAACTATTATCCTTGGTTTGCCGTACTTGCCGCTTTCATCACCTTGATTTTCGGCATAATCTGGATTATAAAGATTATAAAGTACGTAAAAAGTCTGTCCTCAAACATACAGATAGAGCGCGAGCTTGCTAACGTGTATGGCGCAAAAAGAGAGCAGATCCAAGGACTTTTCAATCACAGATACGTGTCTATTTCACTCTCACTTTTCTTTTTGGGGGTCATTCTTTCTACCGACCTTATCTTTGATAACGTAAATATTCTGCCCGACTTTTTCAGCACCGTGTCTATAATCTTTTCGCTTCTTTTAATGTATAAGTATACGAGCCGTATAAAGCTCGCTATTCCGATAGGAATCGCCTATGCCTTTTCGAGCGTACTTTCTTCGTATTTCCTCACTGCCTTCCAAGGCGATTATAGCTATTCGGACATTGAGAGAATAGAGGCGGCGAAAAAGTCCTATTCAATAGTGACTACGTCTTCTGTGCTTGAATGCGCACTCTCTATATTGTTCTTCTTTGCTTGCGCATATGCGCTTATAGAATTCCTCAAAAAAACTACGGGATATGCAAGTGACAAGGAAAATGCGCTTTCATACAACAGTGACCTACACAAGAGCTTTGCGCGTCGCGCTTATATATCCGCGATCATCGGCTCTATATCGACGGTTTTGTCTGCCGTTTACGTATTCCTTCTTTCATATACCGAAAAGGTGAAGATTCGCCCCGAATATTCTCAGAGCGAGGTATATATGGCGAGCTACGGATGGTTCTGGATAATTCCTGTTATCGCTTCGATTGTATGGATAGTATACACCTACAATTTGGTATCTGTGGCAAAAGAAGAATCCGAGAGAAAAAATATTATATAAAAAAAGACGCAAAAAAACCGCATCAAACGATGCGGTTTTTTCTTATATATTCTCAATAGACTTACTCAAAAAAGCCTTTAAAATTTCGCTTTTCGGATTATCGTAAACCTCTGCGGCAGTTCCCTCTTCCTCGACCATTCCGTTTGCCATAAAGGTTACCTTGTCGGCTACGTTACGCGCAAACTCCAT
>JAZOOB010000164.1:0-5745 GCA_045654845.1 Eubacteriales bacterium
AACCCCTGAAGGTCCCCCATAAAAAACTTGGATGGTTTTTTTGTTTTCTGCTACCGCAAGGGATTCGAAGTAGGAGCCGTGTAGAAAACTCTTCCGGTGGACGAGTTTTCCCGGCGAACGACCAAGGCGCGCAGTTCGCGCCGCGAATCACAATCCCGTTTGCTATTTGTCGGTCGGACACGACAAATAACGCAATATTCTTTGAATGCATCCGCACCAAACAAGAACGCAGAATAGGCTACAAGAAATTGTGCCAGTTCTGCGTTTTTATTGCTTTTTAGGGGCGTTTTTGCACTTTTGATGCATGAAAAACCTATTTTGCGATTAAAGAGATCCTCGCCCGAGTTTGTTTGCGCCTTCGGCCGATATGCCTTTTTTTGCTTGCGTTAAATTTATGGGTATTCGTTAAATTTATGGTATTTCGTTAAATTTGTGGTGTAATCGTTAAATTCGTTAAATTATAGCCTATATACGATGAAAAGTATTGAAAAAACTAGGGTTTTGTGATATAATGATAAGGTAGTACTCTAAATAAAAGGAGTTCATATGGAAGATTATCACGAATTATTGAAAGGCTACGCTTTAAACGATAAAAATTATAAAGCTTGGCGCAAAGAACACACCAAAATCTTCGGTGAAATTTTCTCTTGCGCATTTACTGAAAATGAGGAAGCTCAAATACATCTTACAGCTGCATTAATTAATATCTCTCAACGCAATTTTGAAGCGGCAATGCTTAAACTTGATATTTTGGAAAGTATATGCATAAACGATTACGATTGTGCGGTAGTAAATTTTTTTATAGGATTGAATCACGAGCTTCTTGGGAATGAAAACAAAATGAATGAATATTACGAAAATCTTGGATGTTCAAATATTTCGTTTGTTTTCCCTTTGCCGTTTCATCCATATTATAGGACTGCAAAATTTGCGCAGCGAGACTCCGAGTGCAGTAAGGCAATATTCTATTATAAAAAAGCACTGTCATTTTACGACGGAGTTACTGATTTGAATGCAAAAAACAAATCTTTAATATCTCAAATAATATACGACATAGCAACTCTTTATCTTTACATGCATAAGTATGATGAGTGCGAAAAATTTTTATCGTTGTCGAATACATACGACAGTAGCGAAAATCAGCAAAGAACATATGTTACAGCAATTTTGTATGCAGTTCAGGGTAGAGTAAATGATTCTCGAAATCTGCTTGATACAATGAGTTCTTTTTTACGTATGAATTGCGAGCCAATGATAGAGGCAATTACCGCAAAAAAAGATCCTCATTATTGTGTTGTTGAACAAGATAAATCAGCACATACGGATTTTTGGAATAAACTAATCGAGCATAAAGCTGATTTTGAAAAACTTGTTGCTAGTAAAAAAAATCTTGATGTTCAAAAAAATGTTTCCGAAATATTAAGTACAACTCTTTCCTTTATGAAGAGGCAAATCGCATGTCGTATTGAAGCATCCGATGTTATGATTACTGTGTATTGTAAGAATTATTATGTAAAAACGCTTATTGAAGAATATGAGTCATTGTTTTCAATTAAGCCAAACGAACTTAATAATTGGAGATTTGTTTCAGTGAATGAATTTGAAAATTATTAAACATAACAGAGATGTATCTATAAAATTTGCACCCATTCATTAAAATTAAACCTATTTTTTTGAAAAATGCATTCGTTGTTGCACCCATTAGGATTTTGTATCCTTTTCACCAATTACTCTCATGTGAAGACACCCCGACAGCAGTCGGGGTGTTTTTGCATAGTGCGGATATGGAAAAAATATATAGCCACCACGTTGAGATAGCAACCACTTGCTTTTCCTTTCTTTTTGTGCTATACTACCTTTAAGAAATGCTTGGGAGGTAAAATCCTATGTACAGATTTAATAGCGATTATCTTGAGGGGGCGCACCCAAATATTATAAAAAGACTTGCTGACACGAACCTGATGCAAACGCCGGGATACGGGCTCGATCCTATCTCGGAGAGTGCAAAGGAAAAGATCCGCACTGCGTGTCAGTCTCCTGACGCCAAGGTGTACTTTATGGTGGGCGGAACGCAGACGAACTACACCGTCCTCGACTCCATACTTAAACGATATGAGGGCGTCCTGTCGGCCGATACAGGCCACGTTGCCGTACACGAGGCGGGCGCTATTGAATATTCGGGCCACAAGGTCATCACCGTTCCCGAGCGTGACGGAAAGGTAGACTGTGACGTAGCGAGAAAATACCTTGAGGGCTTCTATTCCGACGGTGCGTGGCAGCATATGGTACGCCCCGGCGCGCTTTATATCTCCCACCCGACAGAATACGGAACACTCTATACCAAGGCTGAGCTTTCCGCATTGCGTTCGCTTTGTGACGAATACGGAATGCGACTCTTCCTCGACGGAGCGAGGCTCGGCTACGGTCTGGCATCCGAGGGTAGCGATCTTACGCTCCCCGATATAGCAGAGCTCTGCGACGTGTTCTACATTGGCGGAACAAAGGTCGGCGCTCTTTTCGGCGAGGCGGTAGTGTTCTCAAACACCGATCTCGGCGAGGCGTTCTTCACCGAAATCAAGCAGCACGGAGCACTGCTTGCAAAGGGACGTATGCTCGGAATACAGTTCGACGAGCTCTTCGAGGACGGTCTGTATGAAAGGATCGCAGCTCACGCCGTTGATCTGGCTATGCGCATAAAGCGTGAGCTCAAGGCGAAGGGCTACGAGTTCTACAACGACTCCTACACAAATCAGCAGTTCCCCATCATTTCCCAAGTAAAGCTCGACTCCATCAAGGACAAGGTGGCTCTCGACGACTGGGGACCGTACGGCGATAGCGGTGAAATGAGACTCGTCAGAATAACTACAAGCTGGGCAACCACCGAGGAGGCAGTCGACTCGCTCCTCGAGGTGCTCTGATGCATCAATATACAAAAAGAGCACGACCGTCTCGGTTGTGCTCTTTTGTTATTTTATTTTTAGTCCTTACCGTAAATGCTTCTATATTTCTTGAGGGCGAAATAATAGTAATTTCGCATGAAAATGCCGAGCTTTTTCGGTGTGAGTATCAGCGCCTCCGAGCCAAAACGCTCAAAGTAATAAAGAACCTGATTTGCAGAGCAGTTGAAGGTATAGACGTCGCCCTCGATCGACGTGGGGATCGGTCGGTAAAGGTATATCTTATCGAACAGCTCACGTCCCTTGGCGCTGAGCTGCACCTTTATCGGCTCATTATCGGTCGAATATATCGGATACTGAGCGCCCGCTGCTATCTGACGGTCAAACATACTCTTGGCCTCTTCGGTAAGCTCCGCGCTTTTAGCAAGGATCGAGACCGTTTTTATCTTAGCAAGGCGCAAGGTCCTGTTCTTCTTGTCGCTGAAGCAAAGCACGTAGTTGAAAAACTCATCCCTGGCAGGCTCTACCGCATATACGGAAACGTCATTGTAGATATGGCCGTTATCTAAGGAAATGCAGACCTGCAGACCCTTTTTCACTGCGGCGGCGAGAAGCTCGTAATTATGCTTGTGAATGATCTTCTCTCTATCGTTTTTCAGCTTTTTAGAGTAGGCTGTAAAGAGTCGGCGATAGAACGATGAGAGCGATTCGTTTTTCAGCAAAACGTTCTCTATGTATACGGTCACAGACTCCGATGCCTTTGTCGGCTTAAATGACAGCGCGACGCTTTTTCCTGAATTCTCTTCCTTGTCTCTCTTGGTTATAGCGTTCATAACCTCGGAGAATGCTTCCTTGGCATATTTCTCCGGAATGGAAGATAAAGCGCCCTTTATGCTCTCACGCAGACGCTCGTCGTCGGCAGAAAATTCCTCATAGAAATTCACTACCAGACTATTGATAAATGCGTTTAAGTTCTCCTCACCCGACGGCTTCAATATTCTGAAATCCTTGGCATCCTTGCGCAAGAGCTCGTATATTTTCTCGGGTACACTGATTTTGATCTTTTCTGTCATTTTTCATCACCTCTTGATATTATGGTACACTAAAAGTGGTCAAAAGTCAAGTGTAAAAATGCCTTTTTCTCTGATTTTTACTACATTTTCGGTGGTCATAATTTTAGTGAAAACCGCCAATTGATGACACTCAAAATTTGCGGTATAATGTTGGTGACAACAAAAAAGGAGGGCAACAAAATGAGTGCATTTGACAGAATAGCGGGTTACAACAAGCAAAAGGAGGAGCTTATGGCTCTGGCTCATATTTTCAAGAACAGAAGAAAATACGAGCTCAAGGGAGCAACGCTTCCAAAGGGAATTATCTTCTACGGTCCTGCAGGTACGGGAAAAACTCTCTTCTCGGAGGTGCTGGCAGAGACGTCCGGTCTTAAGAGGATCACTATCAGCATTTCTGATTCTGCTTCGGAGAAAAACATTTGTCGCAGAATAAGAAAGGCATTTCTCCAGGGCTCCAAGGGGAATGAGCCGACTATGATATTCTTTGACGAGTTAGATAAGTTCTTACCTAACGATGCAGAGGAATATTATACCGACGGATCAAAGGCGATACTTGCCCAGCTTCTCACGCTTATCGACGGAATGGAAAAGAAAAACAACATTGTATTCGTGGCGACCTGCAACGATTACTCCTCTTTGCCTGAAAACCTGACACGTCCCGGCAGATTTGACAAAAAAATCGGCTTAGACCTTCCGGATCAGGCGACAAGAGTTGCCATTCTCGATATGTATATGAAGGTATCTCCTGCGAAATTTGAGATGACGGCGAAAAGCATCGCAAAGCTGACGGGTGAATTCTCGCCTGCCGCACTTAAAACACTTGTACACGACTGCATTCTCATCTCTGACGAGAACAATTACATATCCGAGAAGATGATACGCGCCAAGGTTCTCGAGATAAGAGACGAGGACCTCCCTACCGAAAGAAGCGAGCAGTCCTACAGCGTTGACGCGGTCAGAAACCTCGGCGCCTTCGTAGTAGCAAGAACATACAGTAACAGCGACTACGTGCTTACGGTCGAGGAAAACAAGGTTTGTAACGGATTTTTGGATGCCGTTATCAACAGTGCCGTATACGATTACGGTGACGAGGAGAGATACTACGACGAGTACGATGAGGACGAGGAGAAGCCGAAAAACGATCACTACTCGCTCGCATCTAAAAGCGATCTGCTCGCCGCAGTAACGGCGCTGCTCGGCGGACTTGCCGCCGAGGAGCTGATATTCAACAAGATCTATGCTAACTTGGATCACAGCATCGATATGACCAACTATCTGTTCCTCAAAATGTCTGCTAACGGAATGCTCGGCTTGGATCTGGCCTATAAAAGATATACCGATTTCCCCTTTTCGAACAAGGTTATCGACCGTCTTGGCGAGGTCATCGAAAAAACAAAGCTCGAGTGCTACGAAAAGGCCAAGGTAATAGTGCAGAAAAACGAGAGCCTGATCAAGAAGCTCATTCCGATACTCATCAAGCGAAAGTCCATCGAAAAGGCAGAATGCGAGGAGCTGATCGAGAAGCTCGGCGGTATAGTTACCGCATAAGCGCGACGGCAAAGGAGGAAAATATGCTTTTATTCAGAAACAGCGAAATGTTTTACACCGGCTCTCAGCAGACAACCGACGAGGACGATCTCGTCGACCAGATCTCGATAGACCGGGATAGCAAGAAATACTATTTACAGAAGAACGTCGGCAGTCACGTAACCGACGGGTACCTTCCGGGCGGATATGAGATCATCTCCTATTACGTCAGCCGCTTCGTCTTCGAC
>JAZOOB010000165.1:0-15211 GCA_045654845.1 Eubacteriales bacterium
TTCATCTTAATTACGCCTCTCTCAACACGACCGGAAGCAACGGTACCACGTCCGGAGATAGAGAATACGTCCTCTACAGGCATAAGGAAGGGGCTATCTTCGTTTCTTGCAGGGGTAGGAATGAACTCGTCAACTGCAGCCATAAGCTCGAGAATCGGCTTGTAAGCTTCGTTGTCAAGGCTGGTGTCAGCGCACTCGAGTGCTTCACGAGCAGAACCTCTTACGATAGGAGTATCGTCGCCGGGGAAATCGTACTCGCTAAGGAGGTCACGAACTTCCATCTCTACGAGCTCAAGAAGCTCTTCGTCAGCGATATCGCACTTGTTAAGGAATACAACGATTGCGGGAACGCCTACCTGACGAGCAAGAAGAACGTGCTCACGGGTCTGCTGAAGAGGGCCGTCAGTACCAGCAACAACGAGGATCGCACCGTCCATCTGTGCAGCACCAGTAATCATGTTCTTTACATAGTCTGCGTGACCGGGGCAGTCAACGTGTGCGTAGTGACGATTGTCGGTTTCGTACTCAACGTGACGGGTGTTGATCGTGATACCTCTTGCTCTTTCTTCGGGAGCATTGTCGATCTGATCGTAAGCGAGGAACTCTACGTTACCCTGCTTCAAAGAGAGAGTCTTTGTGATAGCAGCAGTAAGAGTCGTCTTACCGTGGTCAACGTGACCGATTGTACCGATATTAACATGGGGTTTGGTTCTTTCAAATTTAGCCTTTGCCATAATAAATATCCTCCTAGAATAAATATTTTTTTATTTTTTTATTTTTTAATTATTTCGCGCGAACCTTAATGATCTCTTCCTGGATGGACTTAGGAACTTCCTGGAAGTGACTGGGTTCCATAGAGTACACACCGCGTCCCTGCGTTCTGGAACGGAGTGCGGTCGCATAACCGAACATTTCGGAAAGCGGTACAGAAGAGTGAATCTGCTGTGCACCTGTTACAGGCTCCATGCTTTCGATCTGTCCACGACGGGAGTTGATATCACCGATTACGTCGCCCATGTAGTCATCAGGAGTTGTAACAACAACCTTCATGATAGGCTCGGTAAGAACGGGATCTGCTTTTCTCATAGCATCCTTGAATGCCATAGAACCTGCAATCTTGAACGCCATTTCCGAAGAGTCAACTTCGTGGTAAGAACCATCATAAAGTGTAACCTTAACGTCAACAACGTTGTAGCCTGCAAGCACACCTGCCTGCATAGCGCCCTGAATACCAGCGTCGACTGCGGGGATATATTCCTTCGGAATAGCACCACCGGTTACGGCGTTTACGAATTCATAGCCCTTGCCTGCTTCGTTGGGTTCAAGCTTAATCTTAACGTGACCGTACTGACCCTTACCACCACTCTGACGAGCATACTTGGTATCCTGCTCAACAGCCTTACGAATGGTTTCCTTGTATGCAACCTGAGGATTACCGATGTTAGCCTCTACCTTGAATTCGCGGAGAAGTCTGTCAACGATAATTTCGAGGTGCAACTCACCCATTCCGGCGATAATTGTCTGACCGGTTTCGTCATCTGTATAGGTCTTGAAGGTCGGGTCTTCTTCTGCGAGCTTAGAAAGCGCAATACCCATCTTCTCCTGACCTGCCTTAGTCTTAGGCTCGATTGCAACACGAATAACGGGCTCGGGGAATACCATAGACTCGAGGATGATAGGATGCTTCTCATCACAGAAGGTATCACCTGTCGTAGTATTCTTTACACCAACTGCCGCTGCGATATCACCTGCATAGCAGCAGTCAATATCAGAACGGTCATTCGCATGCATCTGAAGAATACGACCAAAACGCTCGTCCTTGTCCTTCGTCGAGTTATAAACAGGGCTTCCCTTTTCAATAAAGCCGGAATATACTCTGAAGAAGCAGAGCTTTCCTACGTAGGGGTCTGTCATAATCTTGAACGCGAGTGCCGAGAAAGGCTCGGTGTCGGACGCGATACGCTGATCCTCTTCACCCGTCTTGGGGTTTATACCCTTGATTGC
Source organism: Eubacteriales bacterium (assembly GCA_045654845.1). Taxonomy (GTDB): domain Bacteria; phylum Bacillota; class Clostridia; order Oscillospirales; family CAG-272; genus UBA1740. The sequence goes on from JAZOOB010000165.1 coordinate 2,005, forward strand.
GGGAATATCAATAGGCGAGGGCATATAGTCGATAACTGCGTCGAGCAGCTTCTGAACACCCTTGTTCTTGTATGAAGTACCGCAAACTACGGGAACTATTTTATTATCAATGGTTGCAGCACGAAGAGCAGCCTTGAGCTCATCTACTGTAATTTCGTCACCATTGCAATATTTTTCGAAAAGCTCTTCATCGGTTTCTGCGATGGACTCTACCATCATGGAATGATACTCTTCAGCCAAATCCTTCATATCCTCCGGAATAGGCTCAACTCTCATATCCTTTCCCATATCGTCGTAGTAAACGTCTGCTTCCATATTCATAAGGTCGATAATTCCGCGGAATGTATTTTCCTTACCAATAGGCAATTCGATTGCTACGGCGTTTGCATGAAGTCTTTCCTTCATCATCTTGATTACACGGTAAAAGTCTGCACCTGTAATGTCCATCTTGTTAACGTACGCCATTCTAGGAACTCTGTACTCATTAGCCTGACGCCATACGGTCTCAGTCTGGGGCTCAACGCCTCCCTTTGCACAGAATACGGTAACGGCACCGTCAAGAACACGAAGTGATCTTTCAACTTCTACGGTAAAGTCAACGTGACCGGGGGTATCAATGATGTTGATACGATTGTTTTTCCAATAGCAAGTGGTAGCAGCGGAGGTAATGGTTATACCTCTTTCCTGCTCCTGTGCCATCCAGTCCATCGTTGCTGCACCCTCGTGGGTTTCACCGATACGGTGTGTTTTACCGGTATAAAACAAGATACGTTCTGTTGTGGTTGTCTTACCGGCATCTATGTGAGCCATGATACCGATATTACGAGTATCTTTAAGCGAATACTCTCTTGCCATAATTTATCTCCTTTCTTGTTTTATCCGATATATTAGAATTTATAGTGAGCAAACGCACGGTTTGCTTCAGCCATACGATGAGTTTCTTCTTTCTTCTTGAAAGCTCCGCCCATACCAGACTTTGCATCGAGAATTTCTCCAGCAAGTCTTTCAGCCATTGTTCTTTCGCCACGGTTTCTCGAGAACGTGGTAATCCAACGGAGACCGAGTGTCTGACGACGCTCAGCACGTACTTCCATAGGAACCTGATAGTTCGAACCACCGATACGGCGTGCCTTTACTTCCAATACAGGCATTACGTTTTCAAGAGCTGCGGTAAATACCTCCAAAGGATTCTGACCAGCCTTTGCTTCAACCAATGCGAATGCATCGTAAACAATCTTCTGGGCAACACCCTTCTTACCGTCATACATGATATTATTGATAAGCTTGGTTACAAGCTTGGAATTATACAACGGATCCGGTAATACGTCTCTTTTGGAAATCTGACCTCTTCTTGGCACTGTACTTCCCTCCTTCATTAAATATTATGATATCTTAGGTACTCGAAAGCTAACTTTCGCAAGTGCTCGTCTTGGCGTTCATAAATATAAACATTTATAATCACAGCACAAAAATGACGGCAAATGCTTACCTCTCAATAATTAAGAGTGGTAGCTTATTAGTTCTTGGGGCGCTTTGCACCATACTTGGAGCGTCCCTGCTTACGATTCGCAACACCCTGTGCATCGAGCGTACCACGAATGATGTGGTAACGGCAACCAGGCAAGTCACGAACACGTCCGCCTCTGATAAGGACAACCGAGTGTTCCTGCAGGTTATGACCGATACCAGGAATGTAGGTCGTCGCTTCAAGTCCGTTTGTAAGTCTTACTCTGGCAATCTTACGAAGTGCGGAGTTAGGCTTCTTCGGGCTGGTTGTAGTAACCTTTGTGCAAACGCATCTCTTCTGGGGAGCACTTTGGTCAGTCGCTTTCTTAGTAAGGCTGTTGAAACCCTTCTGAAGAACAGGGGCTTTGGACTTGTAATCAAGTTTAGAACGGCCGTTCTTAACGAGCTGATTAAAGGTTGGCATGTTTTTCCTCCTTTTCTGTAATTATAACGTTTATATACGAACGCAAGATGGCGTAGTATATCATAACTTGTCCTATGAGAAGGCATAGTTATCCCATAGAAATACACGTTATTATAACATTTCCTTAGATAGTTTGTCAATACTTTTTTCAAATTATCTTTTTAGATTTTTTCCTTTTTTGCTTTTTTTATGCTCTTTTTTGTCGACTGAGTAAAAAATCCCACCCGCATTTGCGAGTGGGATTTGTTTTTTTGTAAAATTTACGCTTTTTAAGCCTCGGAAACTACGATCTCGGGCTCTTCGGAAGCTTCAGCCTCTTCGCTTTCAAGAATGTCGTACTTGTCGTTTTCTACTTCAACGACGTCGATATCCTGATAGCTATCAAGACCGGTACCTGCAGGGATAAGCTTACCGATAATAACGTTTTCCTTCAAGCCAAGAAGGTGGTCGACCTTACCCTTGATAGCTGCTTCGGTAAGAACCTTGGTGGTCTCCTGGAAGGAAGCTGCGGAAAGGAAGGACTCGGTGAGAAGCGATGCCTTCGTGATACCGAGAAGCACGGGCGCATATTCTGCCATACGGAGAGTTTCGCCTGCCTCGTTTCTTGCAGCAATAGCCTCGTTCTCATTTCTGAGCTCGATGATATCGACCATCGTGCCCTCGAGAAGTGTAGTATCACCGGGATCGGTTATCTTAACCTTTCTCGTCATCTGGCGAGCAATAACCTCGACGTGCTTATCGTTTATTTCAACGTCCTCGTTTCTATAAACCTTCTGCACTTCGCGGATGATATAGTCGTAGGCAGCCTCAAGTCCGTTCGTGTTAAGAACGTCTGTGGGGCAGAGATAACCTTCGGTCAAAGCCTGACCTCTGAATACCTGAGCGCCGTCCTCAATGATAATACGCATACCGAAGGGAATCTCATAGATAGGCTCCTCATCGGGTGCAAAATTAGGATTGGACACTCTTACCTTGCTTATCTTATTCTCGTTTATGATATGAGCTGTACCGTCGATTTCGGTAACAACTGCGGTCTTCTTAGGTCTGCGCGCTTCAAAGAGCTCTTCAATTCTGGGAAGACCCTGAGTAATATCCGAGCCTGCGATACCACCGGTATGGAAGGTACGCATCGTAAGCTGTGTACCAGGCTCACCGATAGACTGAGCCGCGATAACGCCGACTGCTTCACCGACGCTTACAAGCTTACCGGATGCAAGGTCTGCACCGTAACAGTGAGCACAAACACCACGCTTAGCACGGCAACGAAGAATGGTTCTTACAGTAACCTCCTCGACGCCTGCCTTTTCGATAGCGGCTGCCATATCCTCGCTTATCATAGAATCAGCCTCAACCATAACTTCGCCGGTCTTGGGATTTACGATAGGATCTATGGTGAATCTGCCTGCTATTCTGTCCTTGAGCGACTCAAGAACGTTAGGACCGTTCATTATCTTGCTGACGGTTATACCCTCTTTAGTTCCGCAATCGTCGTCACGAACTATAACGTCCTGAGAAACGTCTACGAGACGACGGGTAAGGTAACCAGAGTCTGCAGTTCTAAGCGCCGTATCCGACAAACTCTTACGTGAACCCTTAGCACCTATGAAGTACTCGAGCATTGTAAGACCTTCACGGAAGTTAGACTTGATCGGGATTTCGATAGTCTTACCGTTTGTCGCAAACATAAGTCCACGCATACCTGCAAGCTGACGCATCTGCTTAATACTTCCTCGAGCACCGGACGTACAAATCATGTTGATAGAGTTGTACTTATCGAAGCCCTCGGTAAGACGCTTGGTAAGAGTATTGGTGGTCTCTTCCCAAACCTTTATAACGTTGTTGTAGCGCTCGTCGTCGGAAAGCTCACCGTCGAGATAGAGCTCGGTGATACTATCAACCTTCTCTTCTGCCTCTGCGAGCAAGTCCTTCTTTTCGGGCGGGATAGTCATATCGTATACCGAGATAGAGATAGCACTCTTCGTCGAATACTTATAACCCATAGCCTTGATATCGTCAAGAACTGCGGCAGCAGTAGCGAAGCCCTCGTTTTTGATGGTTCTGTCTACTATCTGCTTGAGCTCCTTACTCGTGGTAACGAAGTCGACCTCAAGGTCGAATGCCTTCTCGGGATCGGTTCTGTCAACGTAGCCGAGATTCTGAGGAATCTTGCTGTTGAATATCAATCTACCGAGAGTAGCGTTTATAATCTTGGATTTCTTTACTCCGTCGATTTCCTTTTCAACTCTTACCTTGATAGGCGCGTGAAGTCCGATTTCATTGTTCTCGTAAGCCATCACTGCTTCATCAAAGTTACGGAAGCTCTTTCCTGCGCCCTTTTCGTCCTCGCGCAAAAGTGTGAGGTAGTAAGAACCAAGCACCATGTCCTGCGAAGGAGTGGTAACTGCCTTACCGTTAAGGGGCTTCAAGAGGTTGTTTGCAGAAAGCATAAGGAATCTCGCCTCTGCCTGAGCCTCTGCGGAAAGCGGAACGTGAACAGGCATCTGGTCACCGTCGAAGTCCGCGTTAAATGCCGAACATACGAGAGGATGAAGCTTTATTGCTCTTCCCTCTACGAGCACGGGCTCAAACGCCTGAATAGAAAGACGGTGAAGTGTCGGTGCACGGTTAAGAAGCACGGGATGCTCACGAATAACATATTCAAGAGCGTCCCAAACCTCGGGAACTACCTTATCTACCTTCTTCTTCGCTTCCTTAATACCGTTTGCCTTCTGGGTCTCGATAAGACGCTTCATAACGAAGGGTCTGAAGAGCTCGAGAGCCATTTCCTTAGGCAAACCGCACTGGAATATCTTAAGGTCAGGACCTACGACGATAACAGAACGTCCGGAATAGTCAACACGCTTACCGAGAAGGTTTTGTCTGAAGCGTCCCTGCTTACCTCGAAGCATCTCGGAAAGAGACTTGAGGTTACGGTTAGATGCGCCTGTAACAGCCTTTCCGTGACGGCCGTTATCGATAAGAGCGTCTACGAATTCCTGAAGCATTCTCTTCTCGTTTCTGATAATGATTTCAGGGGATTCGAGCTCTATCATCTTCTTAAGACGGTTATTTCTGTTGATAACGCGTCTATACAGCTCGTTAAGGTCGGATGCGGCAAATCTACCGCCGTCAAGCTGAACCATAGGTCGAATATCGGGCGGGATAACGGGAATGGTATCCAAAATCATCCACTCAGGGCGATTACCCGACTTTCTGAATGCTTCAACGACCTCAAGTCGCTTAATTATCTTGATTTTCTTCTGTCCGCTTGCGCCGAGAAGTTCATCTTTAAGTTCTTTTGCAAGTGCTTCTACGTCTATTTCTGCGAGCAATTCCTTGATTGCCTCAGCACCCATACCTACGCGGAAGTCGTTTTCATACTTCTCGTAGTAGCTGCGGTATTCAACCTCAGAAAGAAGCTGCTTCTTCTGAAGAGGTGTCGTACCGGGATCGAGAACGATATAGCTTGCGAAATAGAGAACTCTTTCGAGCACCTTCGGTGAAAGGTCGAGAATCAAGCCCATTCTCGAAGGGATAGCTCTGAAATACCAGATGTGAGAAACGGGGGCTGCAAGCTCGATGTGTCCCATTCTTTCGCGACGCACCTTCTTGCTAGTTACCTCAACTCCGCATCTTTCGCAGACCTTGCCCTTGAAGCGACGGCCTCTCTTGTACTTTCCGCACAAGCACTCAAAATCCTTTGTAGGACCGAAAATGGTTTCGCAGAAGAGACCACCCTTTTCAGCCTTAAGAGTTCTATAGTTAATTGTTTCTGCTTTTGTTACTTCTCCATGCGACCAGCTTCTTATCATCTCGGGAGATGCCAAGCCGATTTTTATGGAGTCAAATCTTCTTTCCATGCTTTTTATATCAAGCCGTCTTTATGACGGCATTCCCCTCTCATAAATGTTATGGTTAATGAGTGAAGTGCAAAAATCAATAGAGATCTTCGCTATCGTCTACGTCGGATTCCTCGTATACTTCTTCGTAATCAGCGTCAAAGTCGTCGTCCTCAAAATCGTCATCGGACTCGTACTCGTCTGCTTCCTCGACCTCTATCTCGTCAGACGCGGTGTTTACAGTCTCTTCCATCATGGGAAGTCCTGCAAGATCGTCGTCGTCAACGAGCTGAGAAATCTCGATTTCTTCACCGTTTTCGTCAAGAACACGAATATCAAGCGCAAGTGACTGCAATTCCTTTACCAATACCTTGAAGGATTCGGGAATTCCAGGTGTAGGAATATTCTGTCCCTTTACTATTGCCTCGTAGGTCTTAACACGGCCTGTTACGTCGTCACTCTTTACAGTGAGGATTTCCTGAAGGGTGTAAGCTGCACCGTATGCTTCAAGTGCCCAAACTTCCATTTCTCCGAAACGCTGACCACCAAACTGCGCTTTACCGCCGAGAGGCTGCTGTGTTACGAGAGAGTACGGACCGTTGGAACGGGCGTGAATCTTATCGTCAACGAGGTGATGAAGCTTGAGGTAATACATTACACCGACAGTAACGGGGTTATCGAAGGGATCACCTGTTCTGCCATCGTAAAGCGTCATCTTACCGTCTATAACCTTTACGTTCTTTTCAGCGCGAAGCTCCTTGAGCTTTTCTTCATCCTGCTCATAGATAGCGTCTACTCTCTGGAGGTCGATGTTTCCGTTTTCGTCCTCAACCTCGATAAAGAGCGCCTTACCCTTTACGTTTTCGCCGTCGCGGATATCACGCGCATAGCCTGCCTGACGCAAGCACTCGATGATGTCCTTTTCGTTTGCGCCGTCGAATACGGGGGTCATAATCTTCATGCCGAGCTTCTTACAAGCCAAGCCGAGATGCACCTCGAGCACCTGACCGATGTTCATTCGGGAAGGAACGCCCAAGGGGTTAAGCACGATATCAAGAGGAGTACCGTCTGCAAGGAAGGGCATATCTTCAGGGGGAAGGATTCTCGAAACGACACCCTTGTTACCGTGACGACCTGCCATCTTGTCTCCGACAGAGATCTTTCTCTTCTGAGCAATATATACTCTTACTACTTTGTTTACACCGGGAGCGAGGTCGTCGGAGTTGGAACGGTCAAATACCTTTACGTCAACTACGATACCCGATTCACCGTGAGGCAGACGGAGCGAGGAATCTCTTACCTCTCTCGCCTTTTCGCCGAAGATAGCGCGAAGAAGTCTTTCTTCAGGGGTAAGCTCGGTTTCACCCTTAGGTGTTACCTTACCGACAAGAATATCTCCTGCGCGAACTTCCGTACCAATCTTTACGATACCCTCGTCGTCAAGATCCTTTAATGCATCGTCACCGACGTTAGGAACTTCGCGGGTGATTTCCTGCGGGCCGAGCTTGGTATCTCTTGCTTCTACGGAATGCTCTTCTATATGGATAGACGTGTAAACGTCCTCACGAACCAATTTCTCGTTAAGAAGAACTGCGTCCTCGTAGTTATAACCTTCCCAGGTCATAAATCCGATAAGAGCGTTCTTACCGAGAGAGATCTCTCCGTTTGAGGTAGCGGGACCGTCTGCGATAACCTGACCCTTTACAACCTGCTCGCCTGCCTTAACTATCGGGCGCTGGTTTACGCAAGTGCCCTGATTGGAGCGCTTGAACTTGATAAAGTGGTAGGTGTCCTTTCTGCCCTCTTCGGTGAGAATGGTAATGCTGTCGGAATCAACGCGTTCAACGATACCGCCCTCTTTAGCAACGACTACCGCACCGGAGTCGACTGCCGCCTTGTATTCCATACCCGTCGCAACGTAGGGCGAGTCGGTAACCATAAGCGGAACTGCCTGCTTCTGCATGTTTGAACCCATGAGTGCACGGGTGTTGTCGTCGTTTTCAAGGAAGGGGATCATCGCAGTAGCGACGGAAACGACCATCTTAGGAGATGCGTCCATGTAGTCGATCTTGCTGCGGTCAACTTCGATGATTTCAGACTTGTCACGAGCTATTACTCGCTTGTTTATGAAATGACCTTCTTCGTCAAGGGGCTCGTTTGCCTGAGCTATAACGTAGCTGTCCTCAATGTCGGCAGTCATATATTCAATTTCAGAGGTTACTCTTCCCGTCGCCTTATCAACCTTGCGGTAGGGGGCTTCAAGGAATCCGTAATCGTTTATCTTCGCATAGGTAGCGAGATAGGAAATAAGACCGATGTTAGGTCCTTCAGGTGTCTCGATAGGACACATTCTACCGTAGTGGGTATAGTGAACGTCTCGAACGTCGAAGGAAGCGCGGTCACGCGAAAGACCGCCAGGGCCGAGCGCGGAAAGACGACGCTTATGCGTAAGCTCTGCCAAGGGGTTGTTCTGGTCCATAAACTGAGAAAGAGGTGAAGAACCGAAGAACTCGCGGATAGCGGTAGCTACGGGACGAGTATTGATAAGGTTCTGAGGAGTCATCTCTTCGGAGTCGTGAACAGACATACGCTCCTTGATGTTCTTATCCATCTTGGACATACCGATACGCATCTGGTTCTGCAAAAGTTCACCTACGCAACGGAGACGTCTGTTACCCAAATGGTCGATATCGTCGAGAGAGCCGACGCCATGAGTAAGGTTGAGCAAATAGTTTATGGACGCGAAGATATCGTCCTTTGTAATGTGCTTGGGAGAAAGCTCTGCTACTCTTGCCTTTGCAAGTGTCTTTAGGAGCTCCTCATCACCGTTTGCTTCACTCATAATATCGCAGAGAACGGAATATCTTACCTTCTCGTTTATGCCACAGTCCTTAAGGTCGTAGCCGAGAACGTATTCGGGCTCGATAGTACCGTTTGCGAACACCTTAACCTCGGTGCCTGCTTCATTTTTAACGTATACCTCGTTTACTGCAGAGTGTTCGATAGCTTCTGCAAGATCACGGGAAATAAATTCGCCTTCCTCGGCGATAAGCTCACCTGTAAGCACGCTCACAACAGGGCGCGAAAGAACGAAGCCTCTGATACGCTTCGCCAAAGCGAGCTTCTTGTCGAATTTATAACGACCGACAGGCGCAAGGTCATAGCGCTTGTGATCGAAGAAAAGATTGTTTACCAAAAGCTGTGCGCTCTCGATAATGGGGGGTTCACCGGGACGAAGCTTTCTGTAGATTTCCTTAAGAGCTTCTTCTCCGAGAGTAGTGTTGTTCTCTTCTGCCTCTCTTGCGCAATCGTCCTTTGCAATTGTCGCGCGAAGAATTTCCTCGTCACCGAACATATCTATAATGTTCTGGTCACTTTCTTCGCCGAGAGCACGAATAAGAACCGTTATCGGAATCTTTCTCGTCTTGTCTATCTTAACGTAGAATACGTTATTCATATCGGTCTCGTATTCGAGCCAAGCGCCTCTATACGGGATAATCGTATTCTTATAGCTATGGTTGCCCGATTTATCTACGTCGCAGAGGTAGTAAATGCCGGGGGAACGCACGAGCTGAGATACGATAACACGCTCAGCACCGTTAATAACGAAGGTACCGTTTTCGGTCATAAGAGGGAAATTGCCCATATAGATGTCGGACTGCTTGAGCTCGCCCGTCTCCTTATTGGTCAATCTCACGGATACCTTAAGCGGTGCTTCATAGGTAGCGTCTCTCTCCTTGCATTCCTCTACCGAGTATCTCGGCTTAGAATCGATAGAAAAGTCAACGAAGCTGATTTCAAGGTTTCCGGAATAATCCACAATGGGCGAAACGTCCTTGAGGACCTCGAACATACCTTCCTCCAAGAACCACTTGAATGACTTTTTCTGAACCTCAATAAGGTTTGGCATTTCAAGGGCTTCATCGATCTTAGAAAAGCTCATTCTTACGTTTGTGCCAAGCTTTTGGGGTTTTAGCATAGTAGAACCACTCCATTCCAATCAAAATTTCAAAATTAAGTACTCGTCCGCGCAATATAATAAAAATTAAAGAAGAATTTTTCATTTTTTTGCAGAATTTACATAAAGTTTACATATGTTTTACATAAAAGTTACTGCTCGAAAAATCTGCCGTTTTTACCATTTTGCGAAAGGACAGGCATTATAATACAATTTAGTATTGTAACACAAGAATTGCAAATTGTCAATAGTTTTTTTCATATTATTTAAAATTTTTTATAAAATGAAAAAGCCCCGAAGCAGAGCTCCGAGGCAAATAGACTATTATTACATAAAAAGGCACAAAAGAAGCGGCATAAACATAGCGGGAATAAGGTTTGCCGTTCTTATTTTCGTGACACCGAGCATATTAAGTCCTATGGCTATGATTATAATAGAACCGACGCAGGACATCTCGTTTAGCATTGTAAGTGGCAATTCGGTAAGAAACAGTAAAGCAAGCACCGATATAGAGCCCTGATATACAAGCAAGGAAATCGAAGAAAATGCGCAGCCTATACCGAGTGTGGTCGCCATAATAAGACAGGAAATCATATCTATTACCGCTTTTGCCAAAAGTGTCGACGGGTCGCCCATCGCGTCCTCTATTGCACCGACGATAGCCATTGAGCCTACGCAGAAAAGAAGCGTGCAGGCGACAAAGCCCTCACCGATAGAAGTGCCGTCATTCTTTTTCTTTACCTTGGACTGTAAAAAGTCACCAAGCTTATTTACGTACTTTTCAATATTGATAAGCTCACCGAGAAGCGCGCCAACACCCAAGGATATTATAGCTATTAAAATATTTTCGCCCACAAGCGCACCCGAAATACCGATAAACATAACGCAGAGCGCCATTCCGTGCAAAACGGTCTCGCTCACCCTTTTCGGTATTCCCTTTTTAAGCTGTGCGCCGACAATACCCGCGACCAAAACAAGCGCGGCATTCACGAGCGTACCTAACATAAACATAAAGTCACCCTCTTTTTGTTTTAAACAAGGGGATTATAGCATAAAAAGAAGAATTTTGCAATACGTTATTTAAGCGAAAAATTTTTTTATTTCCTCCACTATTTTCTGTGACACTCTGCCGTCGCCGTAAGAAAATCTGCTTTCTTTCATTTTTCTGTATTCCTCTTTATTTTCAAGCAAGGTTTTCATATTCATATATATTCCCTCTTTTTCCGTGCCCGTCAGCCGTATAATTCCACTTCTGCATCCCTCCTGACGCTCGGTTTTCTCTCTGCATATAAGCATAGGTACTGAAAGCGTCGACGCTTCCTCCTGTATACCTCCGCTATCGCTCAAAACGAGATAGGCGCGAGATAGAATATTATGAAAATCATATACCGACATAGGCTCGGTGAGGATAACGCTTTTTTCAGTGGAAAGCAGTGGCTCGATTATTTTTCTCACAAGCGGATTAGGGTGCATAGGGCACACCACCTTTACGTCAGAAAATTCGCTCACTATCCGCTTTATTGCAAGGCAGGCGTTTTCTATCGGCTTGCCTATATTCTCTCTTCTATGGGAAGTGAAAATTATAAGTCTTTTTTCTCTGTCAAAGAGAGGGCTTTTATAATTCTCATTAACCGTATAGGTAAGCGCGTCGGTGACGGTGTTTCCCACGACAGATATGCATTCTTCATTCTTTTTTATGGCGAGAAGATTTTTCTTCGCCTCCTCTGTCGGCGCAAAAGAGAGAGACGAAAGAAAGTCAATGGCAACTCTGTTCCATTCCTCAGGGAAGGGGGAATACATATCGTACGAGCGAAGCCCCGCTTCAACATGGAATATGGGTATGCGTGAATAGAATGCCGCCAAAGAGGCAGCAAAGGCGGTGAGCGTGTCACCGTGAACTATCATAGCGTCGGGCGAAAGCTCACAAATAAGTCGTCGATAGCCGAGAAGAGCGGCAGCGGAAAGCGTCGATACGTCACTTCCCTTTTCGCATATTCTCAGATTTCTATCCTCTTCAATTCCAAAAAAGCTCAAGACTTCATCGCAAAGAGTGTCGTGCTGACCGGAGTGACAAACGAAGGTAGAAAAATCCGCTTCGTTTTTCAATGCAAGGATTAGTGGTGAAAGCTTTATAGCCTCGGGTCGAGTGCCGAGTGCGACAAATATTTTTTTCATTTATCTTCCCCCTTTTTTTAATATAAATATGACGGGGGTGTATTGAAAAATTACAGCTTAAAGTTTTAAAATAAAGTTGATTTTATCTTTACAATATGATATAATGTTTCTATACTTTGCTCTATAAAAACGGAGAACAAATGAAAAGAATTTTAATTGCATTACTTATAATTCTTATGCTCTTTACGACAGGGTGCTTTTTTGACGCCGAGGACGTAGTTTTCGAGGACGCGGAATTCGTCTATGACGGTACCGAAAAAGCTATCATATCCACGTCGAAAATCCCGAAGAACATAAGCCTTGTGTATGAAAACAACGTGGCGACCGACGCGGGCGTCTATGAAACTAAGATGTCGGTATATAACGTAAAAAAGGGTGAGCTTCTTTTAGAAAAGACCGCTACCCTCACGATAAAAAAAGCTGTATACGATATGAGCGCGGTGAAATTCGACAACGGCGAATTCACCTATAACGGAAAACCGCACTCGCTTCTTTTAAGCTCTTCTCTGCCCAAGGGTGTTTCCGTCAGCTATTCGGAAAACAGCTATATAAACGCAGGTACGTATTCGGTGACCGCATTCTTTTCGGGCGACGAAAAGAACTATGAAAAAATACCGTCTCAGACGGCAGAAATGATAATTCATCAAGCTGTGCCGAATCCCACTCTTACCTTAAAGAACACCTCTCTGCACTCGTTATCAAAGCCAATCGCCACAGCCGACATGGAAGGTGAGGTGGTGTTTGCCGACGGGCAGACGCTCGTACCCGGAACCAATACATATTATTTTGATTTTTATCCCAAAAGCACAAACTACAAGGCGAAGCTGAATATCCCCCTTTCGCTCACGGTAAAGGCGAGCGTGCATTACGTGACCGAAAACGGAACTACCGACAAGTATATTGACTACGGAAGTATGGCGCAGAATCTCATAGCATCCGACTATGAAAAGAATAACGTACTCTACTACTTCTCTCACTGGTCGCGTCAGAATGGCGGTAGCGCATTCGATTTTAACACCCCCATCTATTCCGACCTTTCGCTCTACGGTGTATTTAAAACAGAACAAAAGAAATACGTAAATCTACACTATTCATATACAAACGAAGAAAGCTTTGGCTACTACTCGCATAAATTCCCCGTCACGCTGCCAAAGCCTTCGGATAGCTCATTCCTTGGATGGTATCTGCGTCCGTTTTTCACCTCGAAAAAGGTGTCTAATCTGAACGATACCTCGATAAAAGACCTTTACGCGCTTTATATGCCGAAGGTGACGCTTTCCAGCGGTGAACGCATAGGCGCGAGCG
>JAZOOB010000166.1:0-7919 GCA_045654845.1 Eubacteriales bacterium
AAGAATGCTCACGTAGTAGATGACAGCGAGATAGACAGCTCTGTCGTAAGCGTAGGCTCTATCGTTGAGGTTCATAATCAGGAAAAGAATAAGGACGTAACCTATCATATAGTAGGCTCTTACGAGACCGACCCCTTGAAGGGAAAGATTTCCGACCAGTCCCCCATAGGTCAGGCATTGCTTGGCGCGAGAACGGGCGACCAGATAGCAGTAGAGCTTCCTAACGGAAATACGGTTCATATGCACATTCTTTCGGTTTCCAGAGCGTAAAAATCAGAGAAGAGGACTATTATGAGCGAAAACAACGTAAACGTAGCGGAAAACAACGTAACAAGCGAGCTTAAGATAAGAAGAGATAAGCTTGCAGCCCTCGTAGAAGCGGGCAAGAATCCCTTTGAAATAACCAAGTATGACGTAACTGCAAAGAGTGCGGCAATCATTTCATCGTACGATGAGTATGAGTCAAAGACCGTAAGAATTGCGGGAAGAATAGTGAGCCGTCGCGTTATGGGTAAGGCATCATTTATGCATATACTCGACGGTGACGGAAAGATTCAGTCCTATGTAAAGCGTGATGACGTCGGTGAGGACGTTTATGCTGACTTCAAGAAGTGGGACGTAGGCGACATTATCGGTGTCGAGGGCTTCGTTTTCAAGACACAGACGGGTGAAATCTCGGTACACGCACAGAAGCTCGTTTTGCTTTCAAAATCCTTGCTTCCTTTGCCCGAGAAGTTCCACGGCTTGACGAATACCGATCTTCGTTACAGACAGAGATACGTAGACCTTATAGCTAATCCCGAGGTAAAGGATACCTTCATCAAGCGTAGCCTGATACTTAAGGAAATCCGTAACTATCTTGATAGCAAGGGATTTTTGGAGGTAGACACCCCTATACTTACTCCCTTTGAGATAGGCGCGTCGGCAAGACCGTTTATCACTCACCATAACACACTCGATATGGATATGTATCTTCGTATCGAGACCGAGCTTTATCTTAAGCGCCTTATCGTCGGCGGTATGGATAGAGTTTACGAGGTAGGCCGTATCTTCCGTAACGAGGGTATGGACACCAAGCATAACCCCGAATTTACTACGATAGAGCTCTATCAGGCATACACCGACTATAAGGGTATGATGGACTTGGTAGAGGAGCTTTACAAGCTCTTGGCAGAGAAGATCTGCGGTAGCCTCGACATTACCTATCAGGGCAAGACTATCCATATGGGTAACTGGGAGCGTCTTACTATGGCAGAGGCAGTAAAGAAGTATTCCGGCTGTGATTATTACGAGTGGAAGTCCGACGAGGACGCTCGCGCGTGTGCAAAGAAGATGCACGTAGAGGTTCCCGCCGATGCGACGAAGGGTACCGTTTTGGTTGAGCTCTTTGACGCATACGTTGAAGAAAAGCTTATTCAGCCTACCTTCATTTACGATTATCCTGTTGAAAACAGCCCGCTTGCAAAGAGAAAGCCCAGCGAGCCCGCGTTTACCGAGCGCTTTGAGTACTTCATAGACGCGACCGAATTTGGAAACGCGTTCAGTGAGCTTAACGACCCGATTGACCAGAAGGAAAGATTTGAGCGTCAGGTAGCGCTTAAGCGCGCAGAGGACCCCAACACCACAGCGCAGGTAGACTACGACTACGTAACCGCGCTTGAATACGGTCTTGCGCCCACAGGCGGTCTTGGCTTCGGTATAGACAGACTCGTCATGCTTCTTACCGACAGTGCGTCTATTCGTGACGTATTGCTTTTCCCCACCATGAAGCCCGAAAAAGCAGGCGAATAATAAAAATTGACTAACTAAAAAAGCAAGTTCCTCTTTTGAGTGCTTGCTTTTTTAAAAACTCTTGATTTGGCGAATGCCGAAAGGAGAAAAATGGAAAACAAAGAGATGATGGAGAAAAAGGAAAAATCCCGTTTTCGCCTTTGGATTGAAAACTATTTTTACCACTATAAGTGGATAACTGTTTTTGGTGCTTTCTTTCTTATAGTCGCTATTGTCTGTATCGTTCAGCTTGCAAATAACAACAGCTACGATTCCTATATTATGTATGCAGGGCCTTATGAATTAAGTCACAAGCAGGTCTTGGATATACAAAAGGAATTTGAGCCCTTCGTAGAGCATAAGGACGACGAAGGTAGTGACAAAAAGGTTAACGTCGCTATGCGAGAGCTTTTCGTTATGTCGCCTGAGGAGATAACCAAGTTTGAAGAAGAGAACGAGGGCTATGAGGCAAACGTGACCTTGATTTCAAACAATATGCAGGTGTTCGATAACGAAATACTTTCGGGAGAGGCTACAATATGTCTGCTCAGCCCCTTCCTTTTTGAGAGGGTGTGTAAGGCAGAAGGATTTTTGCCTGTCACAGAATACGTAGGCGATGCGGACGTAGAGCTTTATAACGAGTACGGAGTGTTGCTTTCAAGCACCGAATTCGGCAATCTCGGCGTGCTTAGCAATCTGCCCGACGACACCATTTTCTGTGTAAGACGGGTAAGCACTATTGCTTCGCTTTTCGGTAAAAAGGAAGCAGAGCGTAATCACGCTCGCAACTTAGAAGCGGCAAGGGCAATATTTGAAATGGAATAATAAAAAAGGCTCGTTTGAGCCTTTTTTATTTTGCTTTTGGTGGCAAAATCTGTTGCAAAATGCGAGATTTTGATGTATACTGATATATAGTGTATTTTGTTTTTTGTAAAGACGGAAGGAGGGTGTTTGTGTCTTTTTTCAATGCTACAAAAAGATTGTTTGTAAAGGAAAAAGGCGACGTCGATATGACCGAGGGTAATATCTGGCGTCATATAGTTGCTTTTGCCCTTCCTCTGCTTATAGGAAGCCTGTTTCAGCAGTTATATAATACTGTAGACACGTGGGTTTTGGGCAGATACGTAAGCGACGAGGCATTTTCTGCTGTCGGTGCAGTATCCCCTATTGTAAATATGCTTATAGGCTTTTTTACAGGACTTTCAAGTGGCGCAAGCGTGGTTATCTCGCAATATTACGGCGCGCGCCAGTTTGACAAAATTGATAAGGCGGTACGCACGTCGTCTCTTATTACTCTGATATCGGGCGTTTTGCTTTCTATTCTGGGTATTCTTTTATCGCCTTTTATGTTAGACCTTATGAATATGCCCGAAAACGTCTATGATGAGGCCAAGACCTATCTTATTATATACTTTGCAGGCATGATAGGGCTTATGATATACAACATGGGCGCGGGAATTCTTCGCGCTATCGGAGATTCGCAGAAGCCGTTTTATTTTCTCGCTTGCACGACTATAGTTAATATTGTACTCGACCTTCTTTTCGCCATAAAATTCAAGATGGGTGTCGGAGGCGTCGCCTACGCGACGATAATAGCGCAGGGTGTCTCGGCTATATTGGTAATCGTATCTCTTTTAAGACATAAAGGATGCATAAGACTACGCGCGCCCTACGTTTCACTTGACCCTTCAATTCTCAAAAAGATTATAATAATAGGTATCCCCGCCGCAATACAGGTGTCGATCACCTCGTTTTCAAACGTATTCGTACAGTCGTACGTAAACTACTTCGGTGATACCGTAATGGGTGGCTGGACGGCATATACCAAGATAGATCAGCTTATGTTCTTGCCTATGCAGGCGATAGCCTTGGCAGCTACTACCTTCGTCGGACAAAACTTAGGAAAAAGAAACGAAGAAAGAGCAGAGCGTGGTGTAAAGGTTTCTCTTTGGCTTTCTGTCATCGTGACGGTTGCTATAATGATACCTATCATAATCTTTGCTCCTTATATGGTTAAGTTCTTTAATGAAAACGAGGAGATTATCGCATACGGAAGCGACTTTCTTAAATATCTGTCGCCTTTTTACGTTCTTTGTTGCGTCAATCAGGTATATGCGGGAGCATTACGAGGCGCGGGGAACAGCCGTACGCCTATGGTAATTATGCTTCTCACCTTCGTGCTTTTCAGACAGGTGTATCTTTTCGTTATGGCGAATTATATCAGCAATACGGTTATGAATATCGCTATGGCATATCCTGCGGGCTGGCTCGTATGTACGCTTATTTATATCGTTTATTATAAGCGCATAGGGCTTTCACACGGAAAAATGAAATTAGACTAATTGAAAACTATTATTTACAAAAAAAGGACTGACGAATTTCGTCAGTCCTTTTGTCTTTCCCGATTACTGCGCTTCAAAAGCGTCCTTGCCGAGACCGCAAACAGGGCATACCCAATCTTCAGGTACGTCTTCCCATTTCGTGCCGGGAGCGACGCCGTTTTCGGGATCGCCTACTTCGGGATCGTATTCATAGCCACAGGGGCAGAGATATTTTTCCATTGGTCTATATCCTTTCAGATAATTGCTTTTTTATTATTTGAAATATCTGGCGAGAAGTCCCTCAAAAGCCTTGCCGTGACGAGCTTCGTCGCGTGCCATTTCGTGAACGGTGTCGTGGATAGCGTCGAGGTTCAATTCCTTCGCCATCTTTGCAAGCTCGAACTTGCCCTGAGTTGCGCCGTTTTCTGCTTCAACTCTCATTTCGAGATTCTTTTTGGTCGAGTCGGTTACAACCTCACCGAGAAGCTCTGCGAACTTTGCAGCGTGCTCTGCTTCTTCGTATGCAGCCTTTTCCCAGTAAAGACCGATTTCGGGATAACCCTCTCTATGAGCAACTCTTGCCATAGCGAGATACATACCAACTTCGGTGCATTCGCCCATAAAGTTCGCGCGAAGACCTTCCAAGATCTCTTCGGGTGCGCCCTTTGCAACGCCTACAACGTGCTCAGCTGCCCACATTCTTTCTTCTTCCTTCACCTCGTTGAACTTCTCGGCAGGAACCTTACACTGGGGGCATCTTTCGGGAGCAGCATCTCCCTCGTGAACGTAACCACAAACAGAACAAACAAATTTTTTCATAAGTAAAAAACTCCTTTTATATAATAATTAAAATTAAAAACAATTGATTATTTTTCACAGGTGTCACAGACACCGTAGTAAACACATTTTTCCGCCGTCACCGCAAATCCCTTGTCGGTAATTTCATTCGGTATGAAGGTCGGTATAAGAAAGTCGAAAATGCAATTGCATTTATTACAAATAAAGTGTATATGAGGCTCTGTACGTCCGTCGTAATGGAGCTTTTTGTCCATCGTCTCGAGCGTATCTATTGCGCTTTCCTCGGAAAGCTGCTTCAGATTTCTGTATACAGTGCCAAGACTTATCGTCGGCTCGATCTCTCGGACGGTTTCATATACCATATCTGCCGTCGGGTGGTCAAACCGTTCTTGAACTGTCTTGCGAATAAGCTCTCTTTGGTGTGAGTACCGCATTTGTTACCTCCTTATCAGTAATGATTATCATTATCACTGTCATTATTATAGCAGGCAATAAAGCGTTTGTCAATAGTTTTTTCAAAAAAAATAAAAAATTTTTTACTTAGATATTTTCAGCTTCCTCTGCATTAGGCAGATTTACGAATACAGGCGTGTGCTTTAATGCAGGAATTATCTTTTCGAGAATATCCTTCATCTTGATTTTTACACTCGACGTGTTTATACAAGGATGCATTCCTATATATTCATTCTTTAAAAGGTCGTTGTCGATTACAAGCTGAACAAGTCTGTCCTTATCGTTCATAAGACCGAGAAGACTTACCGAGCCCGGTGTGAGGTCAAGGAGCTCTTCCATATGCTTTTCATTTGCAAAGGAAAGACGCGCGACACCTAACTGTGAAGAGAGGAATTTCGTCTTGAATATTTTGTTTGCATCTATGAGCAACAGATAAAAATTAGTTTCCTGTCTATTGCACAAAAAGAGATTCTTGCAGGTGGGGGCATCGAGGACCTTGTCTATTTCTGCGCAGACTTCCATAGTCATGGCGCACTCGTGGTCGACTCTGTCGTATTCTATGCCGAGCCCGTCTAAAAAATCATAAGAGCGAATTTCTTTTTCTAAACGGCCCTCTTCGTTTTGGGGACGTCCATTTTCTAATATTAACATATCTATTCCACCTTTATCCCTTCAAATATTCGGAAATGCGCGATAAAAGAAGCTGGTACCGCCTTTTTTGGTCTTCGTTTTCTTCAAAGGATTTTCTTTCTACGGTTTCATTCGGCTCATAACACACAGGCGTGCGGGTATTTTCAAATTGCTCGCGCGTAAAGTCGATGTAATTGCCGTTTATTTTATTGAAATAGTGCGCGCGTCCGTCCACTTCCACCTTATGAATGCTTCCGCCAAACATATCGCAAATAAGCATAGCGGTGACGTCGTCCTGCGCTACACTCGGATTCGCTCTTGTAAAGGACTCGTTATAGCGTCCATCTGCCGTATCCTTCGACCAGCAAGAGAGAAGAACACGGAATATTTCGCCCAGAGTTTTCACAGACTTGCCGTTTGGTTGCAGGCGCAGAGTGGACAAGTGTTTTGCGCCGTAAAAGGAGTGAGTTAACATAAAAACCTCTTTTATATGTAAAGTTTAGTTGTCATTTTTTGCCAAGCCCGAGCTTTTGCTTCAGGCCTTCGTATTCCTCTTTTGAAATAAGAAGGTTTATAGCCTCTAAAAGCGCGTTTGCGGTCATATCGTCGGGAAGGGAGAGAGCCTTTGCGAGCATTGTCCTTTTTTCTTTACTGTTATCTCTGCCCGAAAGTCCGTCGAAATAGAAATCGTTTTTAGTTATACCACCGAACTCGCTTCGAGCATTTTCTTTTGTGGAAAAGGGTAGAAAGAGATTATATAGAAGCTCTTTTTCCATGCCCTCGACACCGAGAAGTCCCGCCTTTGAGGGCGCATTTTTCCTTTTTTCCTTGCCCTCTATTTTCGGTATATACAGATTTATTATTTTATCCTTGGGAAGAGCCGACATAATATAAGAGCGAATCTGCCTGCCTCCTCCGTCGCTGTCGGTAAGCAGTATTATTCCGTGCTTTTCACCGAGCCTTCTTATAAGTGAAAGCAATTCTTTTTTATTGAAGAGAGAAAAACCGCCCGTGGTGATAATATGCGCGTCTAAAACCGAAGAAAGCGTGATTTTGTCATACTTTCCCTCGACTATTATGGGTCGGTCAATTATCAGCCTTTCCATTTTCGTTTCCCTCTTTTTGTAGCTTTTTTGTCTTTTTATTATAGTTTTCGCATAATCCCTTTTGACCTATCGGGCACTCGTCACATTTCGGGTTTCTTGCCGAGCATACGTCACGGCCAAAGAGCACGAGTCTGTGGCAGAGGTCGCTCGACGTCTCGGGTGTCGCCAAAGGGGTGAGAATTTTTTCTATCTTGTAAGGATTCTTTTCGCTTTCGGGATACATTCCGAAGCGTCCGCATATGCGGATACAGTGAGTGTCGGTCACTATCGCCTGTTTATGAAAGACGTCACCGAGCAGAAGATTTGCTATCTTTCTGCCGACACCGGAGAAGGTAAGGAGCTCTTCCATAGTGTCGGGAAGAATTCCGCCAAAGTCCTCTATAAGCTTTTGCGAGGCTTCCTTTATGCTCTTCGCCTTCATATGATAAAGACCGCAGGGCTTGACGAGCTCTTCAATTCTTGAAATATCACCGTAGGCGAGAGATTCTGCGGTAGGAAATTCACGAAAAAGCTCTCGGCAAACGATATTGACACGTTCGTCGGTGCATTGTGCGGAAAGTCGTCCCATAACGAGCAATTTCCAAGGGTCGCCCTCGTATTCAAGAGAGCAGGTGGCATCGGGATAGAGCGCTTCTAATTCCTTTTCAATGAGAGAAAGTCTCTCTTTCTTTTCTTTCTTTGTCATTTTGTGATCTCTTTTAGCATATTTAAACGCAATTTTGATGAAAGTCCTACGACTGTATCGTATTCGCCCTCTATTCTGTCGACGAGCGCACCGCCAATACCTTGAATGGCGTATGATCCCGCCTTATCCATGCATTCCTTTGTTTCTACGTATGCT
>JAZOOB010000167.1:0-4739 GCA_045654845.1 Eubacteriales bacterium
ATAATAACTACTCCTTGGAGTGAATTAGACGGCGCGACGATTTTAAATGCTATGGAGGAGAGAAAATCCTTGGCAGAGGAGCTTGAGCATCTTGAAAAAGAGCTAGATGAGCATGAGCACCATCATCACCATCACGATGAAAAGTGCGACTGTCACGAGCATCATCATCACCACGACGAAGAGTGCGACTTTCATGAGCATCACCATCACCACGACGAAGAATGTGATTGCCACGAGCATCATCACCACGATGAAGAATGCGACTGTCACGAGCATCACCATCATCACGACGAAGAATGCGACTGTCACGAGCACCATCATCACCACGGTGAAGAATGCGACTGTCACGAGCATCATCATCACCATGCCGACGAGATTTTCACAAGCTGGGGCGCAGAAACCGCAAAAAAATTCTCGGCAGAACAGATCAAAGACATTCTCGACAAGTTTTCTTCTACCGAGGAATACGGAATCATCTTACGCGCGAAGGGAGTCCTTTCTGATGATGAGGGCAACTGGACTTATTTCGATTACGTTCCAGGTGAGCCCGACGTCAGAACGGGAAAAGCCGACCTTATCGGCAGAATCTGCGTAATCGGCTCAAAGCTCGACGAAAAGAAAATAGCAGAGTTATTTAATTTATAAGAGGTCAAAATATGGAAACTCCGGTATACCTTTTTACAGGTTTTCTTGAAGCGGGAAAAACAAGATTAATGCAGGAAACTCTTTCCGACAAATCCTTCAAAACGCTTGAAAACACCTTGATAATTTTATGTGAGGAAGGAATTGAGGAAATAGACCCCTTTGCTTGTAACGGCGATGGGAAAAACCTGTTTATTGAGGTTATTGAAAGAAAAGAGCAGATAAACCCCGATAAGCTTGCCGCTTTACAGAGAAAGACAAAAGCCACCCGTATACTCGTAGAATATAACGGAATGTGGCAGATAGACGATTTTTATAAGGCTATGCCTCAGAGCTGGATAGTTTATCAGGAAATAATGGTAGCAGATTCTACTACCTTTAAAAATTATAATGCCAACATGAGAAGCCTTGTCGTAGATAAGCTACAGGGCTGTGAAATGGTAGTCTTCAATCGTTTCAAAGAATCGTACGATAAATTAGAGTATCACAAAATTGCAAGAGCAGTGAGCAGAAACGTCAATATAGCGTATGAATATGAAGACGGCAGAATAGAGTTTGATGATATTGAAGACCCATTGCCCTTTGATATCAATGCACCCGTAATTGAAATTGAAGACGAGGACTATGCGCTGTGGTATCGCGATCTCGTAGAAGAAATGAAAAAATACGAGGGCAAGACCGTACGCTTCAAGGGAATTATAGCAAAAGACGGAAGATTTGATGCAAATTCCTTTGTAATCGGCAGACACGTAATGGTATGCTGTGCCGACGATATTGCATATCGCGGTATGGTAGCATTCCACAAGAGCGCATCAAAATTCAATACAAGAGACTGGGCAATAGTAAAAGGCAAAATACAAATCAAAAAGCATAACCTTTACGGTGGGGAAGGGCCTGTACTTGAAATTATCGATATAGAAAAGTCGACACCGCCTATCCAAGAGGTAGCTACCTTTTAAAAAAAAGAGTGAACGTCACAGAAAAAACTGTTTCGTTCACTCTTTTAATTTTTGTAATCAGCCTAAGATATCGTAGATAAGTGTAGGCTCGTCTACCTTTTCACTCGAAAATTCAAGCGCTGACAAATAAGCATCTATTATATTGTCCGTCTTTTCTTTGTTGGTATATATAATTGCCAGCTCTTCGCCTGCCTTGACGTAATCGCCTGTTTTTGCTAAAATCTCGATTCCCGCGCTCAAGTCGATGACGTCGTCCTTGCTTTCACGACCTGCGCCCGTCATACAAGCACATACACCGATTTTTTCGGTATCCATTTTGCTTATATAAGCATCTTTCTTAGCTTTTACACTCACCTTGTATTTTGCTACGGGAAGGTAGGTGTTGTTTTCAAGCTTTTCTTTGTCTGCGCCTTGAGCTACGACCCATTCCTTGAATTTCTCATATGCAGCGCCACTCTCAACAGCTTCCTTTACAAGAAGACGAGCTTTTTCGATTTCATAGCCGCAAGAAAGCGAAACCATCTTGGCGGACAATTCTCGGGTTATATTTTTTATATCCTCGTCTCCGCCACCTTGAAGCACGGATACTGCTTCGTATATTTCAAGTGAGTTTCCGACGTATCTTCCAAGAGGCACGTCCATATTGGTTATCATAGCAGAGACCTTTCTGCCGAGCTTTTTGCCTATCAAAATCATCAATTCTGCGAGTTTTCGCGCCTCTTCTACCGACTTCATAAAAGCACCGCTTCCGACCTTAACGTCGAGAAGGATAGAGGATGCACCGGAGGCTAACTTCTTGCTCATTATACTGGAAGCAATAAGCGGAATACTGTCTACTGTCGCAGTTACGTCACGCAGAGCATAAAGCTTTTTATCAGCAGGCACGAAATTCGTAGTCTGTCCTACTACGGCGATTCCTATTTTTTCTACCTGTGAAAAGAAGTCCGCGGTTTCCATACTCGTAGAAAATCCTGCAATAGCTTCGAGCTTGTCTATAGTTCCACCGGTATGACCGAGACCGCGACCGGACATTTTAGCTACCTTTCCACCGATAGCCGCTACGATAGGTGCGATTATAGGTGTAGTCTTATCTCCGACACCGCCAGTACTGTGCTTGTCTACGCTCTTGTCACCAAAAATGGACAAATCAAGTGTCTCACCCGACTTCATCATGCAATCAGTAAGAAATACAGTTTCTTCGTCGGTCATTCCCTTAAAGCAGATTGCCATAAGAAGAGGAGATATCTGATAATCGGGAATGCTTCCGTCAACGTAACCGTTCACAAAGAACGCTATTTCTTCTTTTGAAAGAGGAAGTCCGTTTTTCTTTTTAGTTATAACGTCGTATATTCTCATATAAACCACCTATATTATAGATTCTCCCGCACACTCGAAGGGAAGACCAAGAATTTTTGCGACAGTTGCAGCAACGCAGGAAAGGGATTCCTTCGTATTTGCATTTTTAGGCTCTATATTCTTATTATAAAGAACAAAGGGTACGTATTCACGTGTATGGTCGGTACTTACGTCAGAAGGATCGCAGCCGTGGTCGGCGGTAATTATAAGCGTATCCTCATCGGTCATGCGATTGATAAACGAGGGAAGCCAAGCATCAAAGCGAGAAATAGCTTTTGCATATCCGTCGACGTCGTTTCTGTGACCGTATATCATATCGAAATCAACCAAATTGATGAATGCAAGGCCCGAAAAGTCCTTTTCGGTCAATTCAAGCGCAATTTCCATACCCTCATCGTTACCGTGAGAAGGAATAGACTCTGTAATACCCTTTGAAGCGAAAATGTCGGATATTTTTCCAACACCGATAACGTCGTATCCTTTTTCCTTCAAAGCATCAAGAAGCGTATCCTTTGTAGGCTCGAGTGAAAAATCTCTGCGATTAGCGGTACGGACAAACGCGCCATCCTTGGTTATAAACGGACGGGCAATAATTCTACCCACCGCGTGTTCACCCTGCATAATTTCGCGTGCCATTCTACAATATGAATAAAGGTCCTCGAGGGGAACTATATTCTCATGTGCCGCTATTTGAAGAACGCTGTCTGCCGAGGTATAAACTATAAGTTTCCCCGTTTCCACATGTTCTTTGCCGTAATCTTTAATTACTTCCGTTCCTGAATAGGGAAGATTACAAATAATATCGCGACCTGTTTTTTCTTTAAGCTTTTCTAAAATTTCGGTAGGAAATCCATTTGGATAAGTTGGCAAGGGATTCTCGGAAACGAGCCCTGCTATTTCCCAGTGACCAATAGTCGTGTCCTTACCATTTGAAATTTCCTTCAATCTTGCGACAACGCCCATCTGCTCATCAGTGCCCTCAAGCGAAACTCCGTCAATGTTGGCAAATCCGAGCTTTGTGAGATTGGGAATAGCGAAGAATTCCGATTTTGAAATGCCCAAAAGCGTATTAGGATTCTCGTCTCCGAAGCGCTTTGAGTCGGGAAGTGCACCGATTCCAAAGCTATCAAGAACAATCAAAAATACTCTTTTCATTTTTCTGCCTCAAAATAAATTGCGGTTTCCAATGCTATTTTCATCATATCAGTAAACTTCGTCTGTCTTTCAAGCGCAGTTGTCGCTTCCTTTGTTACAATGTTGTCGGATACAGTACAAATAGCGAGAGCATTCTTTTTCGCTCTTGCCGCATTAGCATACAAGCCTGCCGCTTCCATCTCTATTGCGAGAATTCCAAGCTTAGCTCTCTTTTCATTTACTGCTTCGTCCTCGTCATAGAATACGTCGGAAGAAAAGATATTGCCCACGTGATATCTCAAGTTCGCCTTTTCACATTCATCAATAGCCTTCTTCATAAGATCGTAGCTTGCAATAGCAGAATAGGTACCGGGGAAACCGAAATGCTCAATGTAATTAGAATTTGTAGATGCGCCCATTCCTATAATTATATCCCCGATTTTTATGTTCTCATCTATAGCGCCCGCAGAGCCCACTCTTATAATATTGTCTACGCCAAAGAAGTTGAAAAGCTCGTATGAATAGATAGAAATCGTGGGAATACCCATACCGCTAGCCATGACCGAAACTCTCTTTCCCTTATAATATCCCGTATAACCCTGAACACCTCTTACGTTGTTCACAAGAACGGCGTCAGTAAGAAAATTT
>JAZOOB010000168.1:0-4605 GCA_045654845.1 Eubacteriales bacterium
AAAAAGAGGAAGTTGGTTCCGTATTCTCCGAGAACACTGTTCATCAAAAATGCCATAACCACAACGGCGAGTAAAAGCTTTAAGTTTGTAAGATACGCTTTAAAGGAAAGGTCTACCTTTTCTACCACCATTAGATAGAGTCCGTAGAATACCAAAATGCCGTGGATGAGCATATATTGCCATACTCTCGGTGTCGCGGGGTCTACGCCCTCTGTTGGGATTATGAGAGCCATAGCTGCACCGAGCAGCATACAGGGTACCATAAAGCTCTTCATCATTTTGATAAACTTTTCATTCTTCACCACGTTTATAAGTATGACCGAGTATATCATAAGAGAGCAGAGGTGAAAGGATAGCTGCGGCTGGTCGATAATAAATCCGCCGTGCGATGATTCCTTGAGCGATAATGATATATGAAATATCTTCAAAGGAACTAACAGATAGAATACTATCTTGCCGACCAAAGCGTGACTTGGCTTGTACTTTTTAGTCAATAAAAGAAACAAGGCTATAAAAAGCGCTATAATTCCTAACCATATAAAATGCCCTGTACTGAACATAAAACCTCCACAAAAAAGATGTTTTTATATTGGTGTTATTGAGTATTTGCTTATTTTCTCGTCGCTTTTTTCCAGCAGGAATGGCACATCGCTATATAAGAGTCGTTTCCACCGATAAATATCTGTCCACCCTCGGTGAGCACCTCGCCCTTTTCGTTAATACGCGCGTTTACTATCGCCTTTTTTCCGCAGGAGCAGATGGTCTTTATCTCGGTTATAGAGTCAGCGACCTCAAAAAGACGGCTGCTTCCCTCGAACATATGCGTAAGGAAGTCGGTGCGAAGACCGAAGCAGAGTACGGGTATATCGTACTCGTCGACAATAAAGCGGAGCTGGTCTATTTGCGCCTTAGTAAAGAATTGACATTCGTCGGCAATTATTACGTGCTTGTCCTTCTGTGAATTGAATTCTTCTATAATGTCGGTTTTTGGGGATACTACGAATGCCTCGGCTTCAAGTCCGATACGCGAATGCACCTTGCCTATTCCGTCGCGGTCGTCGAGTGCGGGCTTGATGAGCCACACGTTCATTCCGCGTTCCTCGTAGTTGAATTTTGTGATAAGCGCATTTGCCGTCTTTGACGAGCCCATAGCACCGTATTTGAAATAAAGCTTTGCCATAATTATATCCTTTCCACCGAAAAATCAGATAGAGAACTTCTATATATAAGTATATCATATTTTTTTCGTATGAGCAAGAGGAAAAAGCGCAATCTCGGTTGAATTTTTTTGTATTTTGTGGTACAATGTAAAAAGAAAGGTTTGCCCTACAAAAAGGCTATCTATAAATAGGAGATTTTTATGTTTGAAAGAATCATTTCGCTCGTAGAAAAGTACGAGACGGTAATTATACACCGACATTCAAAGCCCGATGGAGACGCGATAGGCTCGCAGGTCGGCTTAAAGCATTTAATAAAAGAGAATTATCCCGACAAAAAGGTTTTTGCCGTAGGAGATGCCCCGGGTCGCTATGCTTTTATTGAGGATAGTACCCCCGACGAAATAGACGACGTTATCTATGAAAGCGCACTCGCCATTATTCTTGACACCTCGGCTTCTGCCCTTATAAGTGATGATAGATATAAAAAAGCAGAGAAAACTGCGAGAATCGACCACCACATTTTCTGTGAGGAAATAGCGGATGCAGAGGTGACCGACACGTCGCATGAAAGCTGCTGTGGCCTTATTGCTTCACTTGCGATAGAAGCAGGCTGGAAGATGCCGAAAATCGCCGCTACCGCGCTCTATACGGGTATGGTGACCGATTCGGGACGCTTCCGTTATGATTCCACGACGCCCGAAACCATGCGTCGCGCTGCATACCTGCTCGAAGCAAAAATAGACACGAATGACATATACAGACGCCTTTATTCCGACGACTTTTCACATATCCGCCTTCGCGCAGAGTACGTCTTGAAGGTGAATTTCACCGAAAACAACGTAGCCTATATCTACACGACAAAAGAAGAAGCTGAAAAAACTAACGCGGATATCTTCACTATTTCGCGCGGTATGGTAGGCGTTATGAGTGAAATCAAGGGCGTGGATATCTGGGTGAACTTCACAGAGTCCGATAAGGGTGTACTCTGTGAGCTTCGTTCAAGTCGTTACAATATAAACCCCATAGCCGTTAAATACGGTGGTGGCGGACACGAAAAGGCGAGCGGTGCGACTGTGCCCGATAAAGAGACGGCTATGCTTATGCTCGCAGACCTTGATAAGATTATGGAGGCAAATAAATGAATCTGGAAATTAAAAAAGCCATACTTGATAAAATAAAGCAATATAATAAAATTGTAATTTTCCGTCACAAACGCCCCGACGGTGATGCCGTTGGCTCTACCTCGGGATTGCGTGATATTTTACGTGCGACATATCCTACAAAGGATATTCGCCTTATAAACTGTGATTATGCCGACTACGTCGCTTTTCTTGGAAAAGAGGACGAAATGCAGAGCGACGAATTCTATTCCAATGCGCTCGGCATCGTTTTGGATACCGCGACAACCGACCGTATCTCGAATAAGAAATACACCCTTTGCCGTGAGCTTATAAAAATTGACCACCATATTCCGATAGAGTCCTACGGAGATATTATCTGGGTAGAGGAGGAGCGTTCTTCTTGTTCCGAGATGATTGCCGCATTTTATGATACCTTCAAGGACGAGCTGACACTCACGAAGCAGGCGGCGACCGAGATATATACGGGTATGGTCACCGACTCGGGCAGATTCAGATTCCGTTCGGTATCGGGCGAAACTATGCGCTTGGCGGGTATGCTCTTGAATGCGGGCATTGATACCGATACCTTGTATGCGAATTTGTATATGAAGGAATACGATGAATTCAAATTCCAGTCCTACGTATATAAAAAGATGAAGATAACGAAAAACGGGGTAGCATATATCTTTGTTGACCGTGCTATGCAGAAGAAGTTTAATCTCACAAACGAGCAGGCGAGCGCTTCTGTTTCGCTTCTCGATTCTATAAAGGGTAGCCTTATCTGGATAGCGTTCATCGAGGGCGATGACGGAATAAGAGTGCGCTTGCGCTCTCGCTTCTTGCCCGTAAACCCCTTGGCAGAGAAGTACGGTGGCGGTGGACACGCTTGCGCTTGTGGCGCGACTGTGCACAGTAAAAAGGAAATGAACTCGCTTATAGATGAAGCGGACGCTCTTTTGCATGATTATAAGGAAAATAACGAGGGGTGGCTCTGATGAAGATTCTCATAACAAACGACGACGGAATTCAGTCGCCTGCTATTTCCCGTCTTGCAAAGTGGGCGAAAAAGCTCGGTGACGTTACGGTCGTCGCGCCGAAGCACGAGCAGAGCGGAAAGAGTCAGGCGATAGAATTTCGTAATTCCTTTGAAATAAAGAAGAGCGATCTTATTCCCGACTGTGAGGCGTATTCGGTCGATTCCTCCCCTGCCGACTGTGTAAGATTCGCGATTACCGGTCTGCATAGGGAATATGACCTTGTTATTTCGGGTATAAACCGTGGCTATAATCTCGGTGAGGATATCTCGTATTCGGGTACTGTCGGTGCTATTTTAGAGGCTGCACGTCTTGAAACGAAGGCGATAGCGCTTTCCTGCGATATAGACTGCTTCGATGCCGCATTTGCCGAGCTTGACGACGTGTATTCCTTCATTACAGAAAACTCGCTTTTGGATAGCGCTATGCTTTTAAACGTAAATTTCCCACCGAAAAAGAGTAAGGGTATTTCGGTCACAAGACAGGGCAGAATGTATTATACCGACGAATTCGTGGATTGTGGAAACGATATGTATATTCAGGTAGGTGAACCCCTGCCGAATGATAGTAAGGATTTAAGTGTCGATATAAGCGCTATTAAAAACGGATATATTTCGGTCACCCCCTTGACACAGATAAAGACCGACCTTGTAGCCTTTGATAAACTGAAAGAAATAAGAAAATAATATAAAACCGACGGACACCCGTCGGTTTTTTCTTTTATAATAAAGCATAAAAAGAACGCCTCTCGCAAATGCGAGAGGCGTATATTACTGAAATTATTCTTTTGAATTATTCAGCTGCGTCGAATGCAACGAGGGTAGCATTCTTCAACTGAGCAGTGCCCTTGTAGTTGCCTGCAGGACCGAGAACGGTGATGGTGTCGCCAACAGCGGGCTTCTTAGCAAAACCGTCGTATCTATTTCCTATCTGGTCGTAAAGACCGTATACGAGAATAGACTGACCTTCAGCGTCCTTAATAACTACGTTGCCGTACTTCTCGTTCTGAACCTCGGTGATCTCACCGGAGATGAGGTACTTGTCACCTTCGTAGTCGTTGGATTCTTTAGCTGCGCCTATTTCTATTACGTCTGCGATAGCAGAAGGAGCAGTAAAGTAGGTGATGTCAGCATTCTTGAGCTGAGGAGTACCCTTGTACTGGCTGAGCTTGCCGGAAACTACTACGTAGTCGCCAACAACGGGCTTGGAAGCAGCTTCACCGTACTTCGCACCGTCGATAAAGGTGCCATATACGAGAATGGTGTCGCCGTTTTCATCTTTGATAACTAT
>JAZOOB010000169.1:0-3122 GCA_045654845.1 Eubacteriales bacterium
TAGTGGTGAGGGCGCCTGCTGCAAGGCTCCCGTGAACCGTACCTGCTGCACCTGCCTCGGACTGCATTTCCATGACCTTTACGTTGTCGCCGAAAATGTTCTTGAGTCCGGTAGCCGACCAGCTGTCGGTCAACTCAGCCATAACGCTCGAAGGCGTGATGGGGTAAATTGCGGCAACTTCCGTAAACGCGTAGCTGACTGTAGCGGCGGCGGTGTTACCGTCCATAGAAAGTTTTTTTCTTTCCATTTTTTGTTCCTCCGTTTTAATTTATATTTATTTAAAATTTTTATACCTTAATAAATTATAATCGGCATAATTTATCACCTTGTATGATACCACAAAAAACGAAAAAAGTAAATAGTTTTTTATAACATTTTATAGTATTTTTAGCCTATACAGCCATTTTTCTCTCAAAAAAAGCAAAAAAATTTCTTTGACTTGACAAAAACGCCTATAAGGGATATAATAAGTAAAGATATTTCTTATTTCTCTGACTTAGACAGAGGAATATTTTTAAAACAAACCGACACAATATTAAGAGGAAACGAAATGCTAAACGATAAAAAAATTATTTTCTCGGGCGTTCAGCCTTCGGGAAATCTGACGATAGGAAACTATCTCGGCGCGATAAAGAATTTTTCCGCTTTTTCCGACGAATATAAATGCTTTTACTGTGTAGTGGACCTTCACGCAATAACCGTTCATCAGGTCCCCGCAGAGCTTCGCCGCCGCACCTACGAGACACTCGCACTTTATATCGCCTGCGGTCTTGACCCCGAAAAGAATACTCTTTTCGTACAGTCGCACGTGCCCGCGCACGCAGAGCTCGGATGGGTGCTCGATTGCCACACCATGTTCGGTGAGCTTTCCAGAATGACGCAGTTTAAAGATAAGAGCGCAAAGCACGCGGACAATATAAATGCAGGTCTTTTCACCTATCCCGCACTTATGGCGGCTGATATTCTTCTTTACCAGACCGACCTCGTGCCTGTCGGAATAGACCAGAAGCAGCACCTTGAGCTTTCCCGCGATATAGCGCAGCGCTTCAACAACCTTTTCGGCGACACCTTCACTATTCCCGAGCCTTATATTGCGAAGTCGGGAATGAAGATAATGTCTCTTGCCGAGCCTAATTCAAAGATGTCGAAATCCGACCCGAACCAGAATGCAGTCGTATATATCCTCGATAGCAAGGACGATATTATAAGAAAGTTCAAGCGCGCAGTCACAGACTCGGGAAGCGAGATAAAAATGGCTGACGACAAGCCCGGAATAAACAATCTTATGACTATCTATTCCTGCTTCACGGGCAAGTCCTTTGACGAAATTGAAAAGGAATTCGAGGGCAAGGGCTACGGCGAATTCAAGCTCGCTGTGGGTGAAGTATGTGCTGATTCACTTGCTCCCGTAAGAGAACGCTTCAATCAGCTCATGAGCGACAAAGCATACTTAGAAGAGGTTATGAAGCGTGGCGCGGACGAGGCTTCCTATTACGCGAGAAAAACTATGTCCAAGGTTAAGCGCAAGCTCGGCTTTGTAAATCTCTGAGTTTCTTTTTAAAATAAATAAAGGAATATCGGACACAGATCTTTTTGGCATCGTTTGCCGTAGATTTGTGTCCGATTTTTATTTTTATGTATATATTTACAGTTTTACTTCTTGCCATTGGGCTCTCTTTATCTTCGACGCTCGTAATGAAAGGGGTAGCCTTTTCGATAGGCGCACTCGACGCGCCAAGCGAAAAAAGAAAAATGCACGAAAAAATTATTCCGAGAGGCGCAGGTCTTTCTATATTTTTCTCTTTTTGCCTTTCTTTTCTTTTTTCTCTTTTTCTTCGGGGAAGGTCGCTTTCCTCTCTTTCCGGTGCTCTGCTTTCGGGTGGCGCGCTCATCGTGGGCATAGGTCTTTGTGACGACGTTTTTTCGCTCGGCGCAAAGACGAAGCTTTTTTCTCAAATCGCTATATCTTTTATTCCTATCTCGTTTGGAATAAGGATACAAGCGCTTTCCGTGGGTCGATTTGTTTTCACCCTTCCCGCCTTGCTTTCGCTAATTTTCTCTTTTCTTTTTATTCTTTCGCTCACAAATGCCTTTAATTTGATCGACGGTCTTGACGGACTTTCGTCAGGGGTTGCACTCATATCGATAGCTTGCCTCTTTTTGTCGGGCGAGGGCGAGGATTTTTCATTTCTTTGTGTCGCGCTCTTTGGCGCTATACTCGGATTTTTGCCGTACAATAAGCACAAAGCCTCTATTTTTATGGGGGATAGTGGCTCGCTTTTTCTCGGCTATTCCATCTCGATTCTTTCTATTTGCATAGAAAATACGCGCACTCTGCAAGGCGCCTTCGTCCTACCCGTATTGCCGATTTTCCTTGTTCTTTTGTATCCTGTTTGCGACCTTGCCTTTGCCGTTATAAGAAGATTAAAAAACAGACAAAGTATATTTGCTGCCGACGGCAGACACATTCATCACAGACTACTTACCCTCGGTCTTTCTCATAGCGAGACTGTGCGTCTGCTTCTGCTTCTATCCGCCATCTTCGCCTCTCTCGGCACACTTTTGCTGTTATAAAAAGCAAAAAAGCACTTCGTACGGCGACCTGCGATAAAGCAGGTGCGCCGAACGATGTTTGCCCTTACGGGCAAGTGATGTCGGCTTCGCCTAATGATGTAGCCTTCGGCAATGATGTTGTGCCTTCGGCACAGCGGGCAAACATCACATCATTGCGACCAACGGGCGCAACATCATTACGAACGAAGTGAGTAACATCACTTTTGCGTAAGCAAAAACATCACTCCTTTACCACCCGAAAACAAAATACGGTATAACACACTATACCTTGCAGGCAAGGAAGTGTGCAAAAGGGACGAGAAAACCTCGTCCCTTTTGATATTGATAAAAAACTGCTTTGCGGTAGGTACCCTCACGGAGCCTTTTTGTTTATTAATGATTATTTTTGTGTGTCATATAACAGCTTTTACGAAACTCGGTTGGAGTTACGCCCTCGTGGTATGTGAAAAATTTCAAAAACGATTTGTAATCCTCAAAGCCAAAATCCGAAGCTATCCTTTTTAGCGGCAGATCGGTTGAAAGAAGCTGATTGCGAAGAAAATTCATAC
>JAZOOB010000170.1:0-3529 GCA_045654845.1 Eubacteriales bacterium
GATAGGTCTCGGCAGAAAGACGGGACTCAGCGCCATCGGCGCATTCAAGAGCCTTGATAAGAGATTTACCTTCGTCGGCTATATTGCCGCGCTCATTCCCGCCATAATTTTGCCGTATTATTCGGTAATTGGCGGTTGGGTTACAAAATACCTCGTTTCATACGTATCAGGCTCAGGTCATACAGTAGCAGCCGATAAATTCTTTGAAACCTTTACTGCAGCCCCCACGGAGCCACTTTTATGGTTCTTTATATTCTTGGCGGCTACTGCCATCATTGTAATGTTCGGTGTTGAAAAGGGCATTGAGAAGGTAAGTAAAATAATGATGCCTATACTCGTAGTGCTTTCGCTTGGCATTGCCATATATGCGGTTTGCCTGCCCGGTGCTATCGACGGCGTTATATACTATATTAAGCCCGATTTCAGTAAGTTTTCCGCTACCACCGTGCTTGCGGCAATGGGACAGCTTTTCTACTCGATGTCGCTCGCTATGGGTATTATGATAACCTACGGCTCGTATATGAAAAAGGACGTAAGCATTGAATCGTCGGTTACACAGATAGAGATTTTCGATACGGGTATCGCATTCTTTGCAGGTCTTATGATAATTCCCCCCATCTTCGTTTTCTCGGGCGGAACGCCTGAAGCACTCGGCAAGGGCCCCGGTCTTATGTTTATCACTCTGCCCAAGGTATTTGATAGCATGACAGGAGGCTCTTTCGTGGGCGCTGCATTCTTCCTTTTGGTGCTTTTCGCGGCGCTTACCTCGTCTATATCGCTTATGGAGACCGTAGTTTCCATACTTTGTGATAAGCTCAAGATAGGAAGAAAGCTTTCCTGCCTTTTGGTATTCCTCTTCTCGCTGGTTCTCGGTGCGCTTTCCTCGCTTTCGCAGGGAATCCTCGCAGACTTCAAGATAATAGGAATGAGCCTTCTCGATTTCTTCGACTTCTCGACAAACAGCGTGCTTATGCCTATCGTCGCACTGCTTACCTGTATCTTTATCGGCTATGTTATTAAGCCGAAGGCGATAATAGAAGAGGTAGAGCTTTCCGGTAGCTTTAAGAGAAAGAAGATATTCACCTTTGTGATTAAGTACCTCGCGCCTATATGCATCGTGCTTATTCTCGTTTCCTCCGTGCTTGACGCACTTGGAATATTTAAGATATAAGCGCCGACGCGCAAGGAGAATTTGATAATGGGATTTAACGTTGACGGACTCGTGGAAGGCTTGGGCATATTCTATTACGTTTTGGTTTACGGAGTCGGAATCTGTGCCATGGCGTCCGCATTTATTTCATATCAGTTTGAGCGCAGGGCGACCATTCTTTTGTTTAACTACGTCGCGCAGATGCTTTGGATAACCTATTTTTTGCTTCAGGCAGACGTGTCGAGCGCTATTGCCTGCGCTATTACCTCGCTTGCGCTTATCACGTACTCCAGAAAGGGAAAGTGGAAATGGGTATCAAGTAAGATTACCTTAGCGGTTTGCGTATTGATTATTGCAGGAACTACCTTAACGTCGTTTAAGGTGTGGAGTGATATTTTCCCCGTCCTTGGTAGCACTTGCGCCGTTTTGTCTTACAGCAGAGCGAAGGAAAACGAGCTTCGAGCACTTTCCTTGGCGTGCTATTTGTTCTGGTTCTGTAACAGTCTGTTTAAGATGTATCCCGTAGCGCTCATGAGCGATTTTACCTCTATTACGTCAGTAGTAATTTCTCTCATCCGATACAGAAAAAAAGGCGAAAAAAGCGTCATTTGATATAAAGGGGCAGGAAAAGATCTTTGCCCCTTTGTTTTTTATAAAAAGCATGGCAATATGATATACATACTTTAAGACGGCGTTTTCATAAGAATGCGCCGCCTTTTTTTCTTTTTTTAGCCTTTTTTGTTGCAAAAAGGATATTAAGATGTTATAATTACACTTGGATATTAATAATTATAATAGAGCAAACGGAGACATAAAATGAAGCTTATCATAATTCGTCACGGAGATCCCGACTACTCAATAGATTCGCTTACCGAGACGGGCTGGCACGAGGCAGACGTTCTTTCGGACAGAGTTTCTAAAATGGACGTAAAGGCGTTCTACGTTTCCCCCTTGGGCAGAGCGAGAGCTACCGCAAAGGCGACGCTTGAAAAAATGGGGAGGGAAGCGGAGATCTGTGATTGGCTAAAAGAATTTCCAATCGACATAAAAGAAAAAAACGGAAAAAAGTACGATACGTGTGTATGGGATTGGTATCCTGAAATATGGACGAAGGAGCCTAAATTTTACGATAAGGATAATTGGGCAAACGTACCGGTTTTTGAAGAGGTAGAGCTAAAAAAGGAATACGACAGAGTTGTTTCCTCTCTTGACGCTCTTCTTGAAAAGCACGGATACAAGAGATTTGATAATTATTATAAGGCAGTATCACCAAACGAGGATACGATAGTTTTATTCTGTCACTTCGGACTTGAGTGTGTCCTTCTTTCACATTTGCTTGGTATCTCGCCTATGGTGCTCTGGCACGGATTTTGCGCCGCGCCCACTTCGGTAACGACAGTCGTCACCGAGGAAAGAGTAAAGGGAAAGGCTTATTTCCGAGTGTCAGCCTTCGGTGACACGTCGCATCTCTACGCTGTGGGGGAGAAGCCCTCGTTTTCAGCGAGATTCTGCGAGACCTACGATAATTTTGAACAGCGCCACGATTAAAACCTGTCAAGAAAGGCGATAGATTTATGAAAATTCCGCGTATTGCATCAGAATGGAAGATTTTATACAAGCCTGAAAATCACGGAGACTATATAAATGACCACAGTATAGTAAGAGGCCCCGACGGAAAATGGCATCTTTTCGGCATCACCAGCTTCGGCACGGGCTCTTATCACGAAAAGTATTTTTCGCACGGCAGAGGCGATTCGCTCGAAAAAGAATTTGCCGAGGTCGGAAAGGTCATAGACAGAGGCACTCTCGCTTGGGCGCCCTGCGTTATAGAGCGTGAAGGCAACTATTATATGTTTTACGGTCCGTCGCCTACGTCGCTCGCCGTTTCCTTTGACATGCAGGAGTGGTTTGGTACAAGGGTTACTCTCAAAAACGAGCCTCTTATGGCGGCGCATCGCGACCACTTCGTTTTGAAGCTTGAGGACGGCACTTATCTTATGTACGTCACGGGCGTAAAGGATAAAAGGGGCGCTATTTCGCTATTCTCATCAAGCGACCTTCTTACTTGGGACTTTGAGGGATATGCATTGACGTCGGGTGAAAATACACCCTTAAATCCGCCTTGGGGGGCTATGGAATCTCCGTTCGTGCTAAAAAAAGACGGACTTTATTACCTTTTCGTTACCTATACCGACTGCTCGGATGCGACCTACTGTAACACTATGGTATTCGTTTCGGAAGATCCTAAGCTCTTTGGCGAGTTTGACGGAGAGAAGGGCGTTCAGCCCGTCACAGTATTGAAAGCTCACGCCCCCGAAATAATAGAGGAAAACGGGGAATACTATATAACGACGTGTGGCTGGAAGAGCAAACCCAACC
>JAZOOB010000171.1:0-2788 GCA_045654845.1 Eubacteriales bacterium
GCGTATAACGGCGGAGGATGCTCAATGATAGCCCTTTATGTATCATTAGGCATCTTAATATTACTTTTTTCAATATACGCTTTTTTGATATTTCCAAGCGGCAGAAAAAATAAAACCGAAGTTTTCTTTGAAAGCTGCAAGTGCTATGCGCACCGCGGTCTTCACGGAAACGGCATTCCCGAAAACTCTCTTGCCGCATTCGAGCTTGCTTGTAAAGCGGGCTACGGAATTGAGCTTGACGTCCATATAACCGCTGACGGTGAGCTTGTAGTTTTCCACGACGACACCTTAAAACGCATGTGCGGTGTTGATGAAAAAACCGAATCGAAAACTCTTTCCGAGCTCACAGCTCTGACTCTTGCAAACACAGACGAGCATATTCCCTCTTTTAAAGAGGTGCTTGATCTTGTAGACGGAAGAGTGCCTCTTGTAGTAGAAATAAAAGGCTCCAAGATTGGAAATAATCTTGTATGCGAGCTTGTTGCAAAAATGCTTGATAACTACAATGGCATTTACTGTATCGAAGCATTTAATCCTTTCTACGTAGCTTGGTGGAAAAAGAATCGTAAAAACGTCGTTCGCGGTCAGTTATCGAGTAATATGCAAAAAGAAAATTCGGATATGAGCGCACTTACGAATTTTGCGCTGACAAATATGCTGCTTTCCTTTCTTGCGCGTCCCGATTTTATCGCCTACAACGTAAAAGAAAAAAATCAAATTTCCTTTCGCTTGGCGCGCTTTTTTGGCGGTTATCCCGTAGCATGGACTATTCGAAACGACGAGGATAAAAGCTCGGCAGACGGCGTCTTTAAAGCTATAATCTTTGAAAACATCCGTCCCTGATATTTAATAATATTAAAAACCCCGACAGACAAATCTGTCGGGGTTTCTTTTTTGAAAATAATATTTTTCTTAAATTACTTAAGTCTGTTTTCGAGAGCCTCAAGTTCTTCGTAGAGCTCCTTCGGAACGCGGCTTCCAACGCTTGCATAGAATTCCTTGATTCCTGCTACGTCCTCGAGCCAAAGCTCCTTATCAACCTCCAAGAGTCCTTCGATGGTCTTTTCGTCGATGTCAAGACCGTCAAGCTCAATATCCTTAACGTAAGGAACGTAACCGATAGGCGTGGTCTTCGCGTCAACCTTACCCTCGCAACGAGCGAGAATCCAGTTAAGCACGCGCATATTGTCACCGAATCCGGGCCAAATGAAGTGACCTTCATCATCGGTTCTGAACCAGTTAACGTTGAATATCTGAGGAGGATTGGGGATTCTCTTGCCCATTTCGAGCCAGTGTGCCCAATAGTCACCCATATCGTAGCCTACGAAGGGACGCATAGCCATGGGGTCGCGTCTTACGACACCGACAGCACCCGCTGCAGCAGCGGTAGTCTCGGATGCCATGATAGAACCAACGAAGGTACCGTTCTGCCAGCTGGTAGACTGATATACCAAGGGAGCGGTCTTCGCACGGCGTCCGCCGAATACGATAGCGGTGATCGGAACACCTGCGGGATCGTTGAACTTATCGGAAATGCAGGGGCAGTTCTCTGCCTT
Source organism: Eubacteriales bacterium (assembly GCA_045654845.1). Taxonomy (GTDB): domain Bacteria; phylum Bacillota; class Clostridia; order Oscillospirales; family CAG-272; genus UBA1740. The sequence goes on from JAZOOB010000171.1 coordinate 1,557, forward strand.
TGCGGTAAATCTGGAGTTGGGATGAGCTGCACAAGTGGACTTATCCTTCTTGTCATACTTCGCATAATCCCATACGTTACCTCTCCAGTCGATGCACTGCTTAGGAGGATTGTTATCCAAGCCTTCCCACCATACAGTGTTATCTTCGGTGTTATGAGCAACGTTTGTGAAAATAGTGTCCTTTATTGTGGTGTGCAAAGCGTTGGGGTTAGAGTGCTCGTTTGTACCGGGAGCAACGCCGAAGAAGCCGTTTTCGGGGTTAACAGCCCAAAGACGTCCATCTTTACCAACTCTGAGCCAAGCGATGTCGTCACCTACGCACCATACCTTGTAGCCCTTCTTTCTGTAGAATTCAGGCGGAATAAGCATAGCGAGGTTGGTCTTTCCGCAAGCAGAGGGGAAAGCAGCGGAAATATACTTGATATCTCCGTTCGGGAACTCTACACCGAGAATGAGCATATGCTCTGCCATCCAGCCCTCTTTTCTTCCAAGATAGGAAGCAATTCTGAGAGCGAAGCACTTCTTACCGAGCAAAACGTTTCCACCGTAACCGGAGTTTACGGACCAGATGGTGTTATCCTCGGGGAAATGACAGATGTAACGGTTCTCTTCATCAATATCAGCTCTTGCATGAAGACCCTTGATGAAGTTGTCGCTCTCACCTATCATATCAAGAACGGCGGTGCCTACTCTTGTCATGATGATCATGTTGAGTACAACGTAGATGGAGTCGGTGAGCTCGATTCCGTATTTAGCGAAGTCGGAACCGATCTGTCCCATGGAATAAGGGATAACGTACATAGTTCTTCCCTTCATGGTGTTGCGATAAAGCTTGGAAAGCTTTTCATAGCATTCCTTGGGATCCATCCAGTTATTAATGTTTCCTGCGTCTTCCTTCTTAGAGGTACAGATAAAGGTTCTGTTCTCTACTCTCGCTACGTCGTTTATAGCGGTTCTATGAAGGTAGCAGTTGGGAAGCTTTTCCTGATTGAGCTTTATAAGCTCTCCGTTTGCAACTGCTTCGCGGCGAAGCTCTTCGGTCTGAGCCTCAGTGCCGTCAATCCAGACGATCTGGTCGGGCTGTGTCATAGCAGCCATTTCGTCAATCCACTGATTGATAAACTTGTTGTTAGTCATAAATGCTCCTTTATATATTATTTTTTATTTTCAATAATATTCATTAGAAAGCCAACTTTCTACAACAATCATTATATCATAAATTTGTCAAATAT
>JAZOOB010000172.1:0-7431 GCA_045654845.1 Eubacteriales bacterium
TCATAGCTCGTGCCGTATTCTTTCGCCACCTTGTTAAAGGTCTTTTTACTTCCGTCACCGACAAAGTCGACAAGCTCGTATAGATACGCTAAAATATCCTCGGTCGCATACGTGGGAAGATTTTCACCGAGTGCGTCGTACATACAAGTCGCTACCAGCTTCGCTTTGATTCTTTCGTCAGCCAATGCCGAAAAGTATTCTTCGTTAGTTACGCCGTCTTTATATTCACTCTGCCAAAACGCTTCTGTATCCTTTACACCCGCAATACCGTACTCAATCATAAGCTCCTTTTTAAAATAGGAAAGCCAGTATGAATACATTTCTCTATCAATCTTTACGCCGTTATACTCCATCACTGCGCGAGGCGAAAGAATCGAGAAAAGTGCGCCAAAAAGAAGCAACAGGGCGACAAATATGGCAGATACGGATATTAAAAGTCTTTTCGTATTCTTTTTTCTTTTCATATCATCACTTTTTATCATTTTTATCTTCCTCGTTTGAAAATAGTGCATTATAGTATGCGCAGAGTATCTTCTTCGCCGTTTCGGTCGCGTCCTCGCCACGCTTCAATTTATATGAAATAAATGAATTCAGAGACGACGGGAAGCGCATTCCTTCTATCTGTGAAAAGACCTCAGACCATATAGGCAGGTCTATCTTTTCGGGGATGAATCGCAATTCTCCGTCCCTGTGTATCACCTTTGAGATTCGGCATCTTGACGCGTAAGCACGAAGGAGCGCAACGTTTAAAAGTCTCACTGTCGCTCTCGGTGGCTCACCAAAGCGGTCACAAAGCTCGTCTAAAACGTCGGAAAGGTCCTTTTCGGTGAGGATAAGAGATATTTTCTTATACATCTCCATTCGCAAAGCCGACGTGCCTATATAGGATTCGGGTATATTTGCATCGTCCTTTATCTCTATATTAGCTTCAAAGGGCAGTTCTATCTTATCTCCTCTTTCGGTGAGGATAGCTTCGTTTAAGAGTCTTATATAAAGGTCGTAGCCGACAGAATCTATATGACCGTGCTGTTCTGCACCCAAAAGATTTCCCGCACCCCTTATTTCAAGGTCGCGAAGCGCAATCTTGAAGCCTGCGCCAAATTCGGCAAACTCGCGTATTGCCTCGAGTCGCTTTCTCGAAATATCGGAAAGCGCCTTTCCCTTTCTATAAGTGAAGTAGGCATATGCCTGTCGTCCACCTCTGCCGACTCGTCCTCTTATCTGGTGCAGCTGGGCAAGACCGAGTCGGTCGGAATCCTCGACTATAAGGGTGTTCGCGTTCGGTAGGTCTACACCCGTTTCTATAATCGTCGTGCAGACTAAAACGTCTATATCCCCTCGGACAAGCGACTGCCATATTTCTTCAAGCTCATCCTTTTCCATTTTTCCGTGTGCGACAGCTACACGCGCGTCAGGTATATCGCGCATAATTTTCGCTGACACAGTATATATCTGCTCTACACGATTGTATAGATACAAAACCTGTCCTGCGCGGGCAAGCTCTCGCCTTATAGCCTCGGATATCATAAGGTCGTCGTGCTCTAAAACGTAGCTCTGTACGGGGAATCTGTCGCGAGGTGCTTCGTCAAGGATAGACATATCGCGGATTCCACTCATAGCCATATTGAGCGTTCTCGGAATAGGGGTAGCCGTCAAGGTGAGGACGTCTACGTTTTCTGCCATCGCCTTTATTTTTTCCTTCTGTCCGACACCGAATCTCTGCTCCTCGTCGACAATGAGCAGACCTAAATTCTTGAATTCGGTACGCTTTCCAAGCAGACTGTGTGTTCCTATTATAATATCGGTCTCGCCTCTTGCAAGACGGCGGAAAATACGCGCCTGCTCTGTCTGGGTGCGAAATCTCGATATCATATCGATAGTTATGGGGTAACCTCTCATTCGGGAAAGAGCTGTCTGGTAATGCTGAAGCGCGAGGATAGTCGTAGGAACTAAAATAGCCACCTGCTTTCCTGCGCATACCGCCTTGAATGCGGCGCGAAGCGCTACCTCGGTCTTGCCGAAGCCTACGTCACCGCAAAGAAGTCTGTCCATAGGAACGGGCTTCATCATATCGCTCTTGATTTCCTCGATAGCGGCGAGCTGCGGCTCGGTTTCCTCAAATTCAAAGGAATTGTCAAAGGCTCTTTCAAGGTCGCTGTCGGGGGGATATGCATAGCCCTCTTTTCTCTGACGGGCGGCATAAAGGGCTATAAGCTCTTTCGCCATATCCTCTGTGGCTTTCTTGGCTCTGCTCTTCGCCTTCTGCCATTCGGTGCCACCTATTTTTGAAAGCTTTACGCTTCCGTCCTCGGCCCTTGCACCTATATATTTAGATACGAATTCCAAGCGCTCGGCAGGTAGAAAGAGCTTATCCGTACCCGCGTAAGCGATAGTTATATAGTCCTTTGTAACTCCGTCGACTACCAAGGTCTGCATTCCCTCAAATCTACCGATACCGTGAGAGGCGTGGACCACGTAGTCGCCTACGCTAAGGTCTGCATAGGACATAAGCTTTTCGCCTGCGCCCTGCTTTTTGCCAAATCTTCTGTACTTCTTCTGTCTATACGCCGCCTTTGCTTCATCGGGATAGAGAGAAAGCACCGCCGCCCTTGCCATAATAAGCTCGAAGCCCGAGGTGAGATAGCCCTTCGTAATGTAAACAATACTTTGCTCTATTTTATCTGTCGGCAATTCGTCTGTTATACGCGAGGGTATGCCGTTTTCTGAAAGGAGCTCGCGCATATTCTCGGTTTCTGCATCGGTACGGCAGATAAGAAAAATCTTATATTTTGAAGAAACGTAGTTTTTAATATCGGTAAGAAGCATATCGAGCTTTCCGTCATAGGAAACCGTACGGCGACAGCGGAAGCCGAAAAGACCGCCGAGGCGCTCTTTTCCCACGCTACCCGAAAAGGTGTTTACGTGTACTGTCACACTCTTTGAAAGGAATGCTTCAAAATCCTCTTTCTGTGCTGAAAGCAAGGAATACTGTGCCGAAACCAAGCCTTCCTCTATAAGTCTTTTTGAGTTTTCCTCGGACATAGCAAGCCCGACCTTTAATCGCTCGTTTACCTCATTAGTGCCGAAAATAAGCGTGGCGGGGCAGGAATATGCATAAGAGAAGTAATCGAGTAACGTAGTTTTTTCCGGATATATCAGCGAAACGTATTTATCTGCATAGTTTAATTCCGCATCGTTATCAAGGGAGGCAAGCTCGCTTTTTAAGAGCTTTTTTGATTCGTCGCTTCCCTTTTTAATGAGATTTTCTATCTCTTTTCTTATTTTTGCTCTCGCTTCCTTGTCGGTTATGACCTCGCGCGCAGGAAGAATCTCGACTTTATCAATGCTTTCTTCCATTCTCTGCGAAATTATGTCAAAATAGCCCATTCTGTCTATTTCGTCACCGAAAAATTCTATTCTTACAGGGCTATCGTTACCGCCTCCAAAGAAGTCGACTATGCCACCCCTCTGCGAGAACTGTCCCATTCCGTCAAGGGTGTCGGTACGGACAAAGCCGAGAGTCGAGAGCTTTTCGCACAGCTCGTCGATTTCGAGAGTTTTTCCGACTTCAAGACAAAGCGAATAAGCCTCCAGCTGAGCGGGAGGCATTGTATATGAAATTGCAGCGGTCGGTGTCGTCACGACGGCAGAAAGCCCACCGTCAAGGAGCGCTTTCAAAGTGGAAAGTCTTTCTCTATCCGAATCGTGAGACGCGGAAATGTTATAGAGAACGCTTTCGCGATAAAGGAAGGTCGATGCGGACATATCCTCTGCGCGAAGCATTTCGCATACTCGCACAGCTTCGCTTTCCGTGGGCACTATAATAAGCGCGCACTTTCCCTTCGCCTTTATATTGCAGACGAAATCGTAGCAAAATGAGTCGATAGCACCGCCCGAAAGTCCGTTTACGACCAAGGGGAGTGGCTTTTTTGCCTCGCTCTGCTCAAAAAAAGCGGAAAGGGTGTGAGAATATTCCTTATCAAGACCTATAAGGGAATATACGGTTTTCAAGTTTTCCTCTATATAAATAAAAAATTATTTTGAATACTTACACATAGCGTCGTCTATCTTTCCGTCAAGGATAAGTGTCACCGACTGATAGACGTTTTCAAAGACCTCGAAGAGTTTTTCTTTATCTTCCTTGCTGAAATTACCGAGCACCCAATCCACTAACGGATATTCTCTGTTCGGCTTTACGCCGACACCGAGCTTGATTCTCGGAAAATTATCGCTTGACAGGTGCATAATGATATTCTTCATACCGTTCTGCCCACCGTCAGAGCCTTTTCTTCTTATGCGCATAGTACCGCAATCAAAATTTACGTCGTCGCACAGAACGATTATATTTTCGGGCGGTATCTTATAGAAGTCGGAGACCTCGCGCACAGCCTCTCCCGAAAGGTTCATAAAGGTCTGTGGCTTTACGAGTATTACTCTTTTATTACCTATCACGGTATCGGTCACAAGCGACTTGAATTTAAGTCGGTCGATTTTTACGTTTTGCTTTGATGCAATATAGTCGATAGCGCAGAAGCCCGCATTATGACGCGTAGTGAGGTACTGTTCCCCAGGGTTTCCAAGACCTACTATGATATGGCTGACCGCCATCGTCTTGTTTTCAGGCTTATCGCTTTTTATCTTTTCAAACAGGTCAAAAATATTCGCCATTTTTATTATATCCTGAAAGGAATCAGTTCTCCTCTTTCTTGTCGTCCTTTATGCAGATAAATTCCTTTGCATAGGGCATTTTAAGTATCTCGTCACACAAAACGTGCCACTCGTCGAGCTTGTGGGTGCGTCTTGCATAATAAATGTTTATAAGAGTTTCGTAGTTCATTGTGACGGTGCGAAGCTGATTGTAGCTCGAAGGAAGAAGCTGAATAAGGTCGTACCAGAGCGATTTGTCTCTCGTCTCTACGTACTTCTGTCTTGTCTCTTCCATATAGTCGATAAGAGAGTCAAGCTGTTTAAGTGCGCCCTCGCTCATTTTGTCACAGCTGAAATCAGCGCGTTCAAAGGGCTTTGCATGAATCTTGTGCATAGTGCTCGTAGAGTTTGCGACTGTCGCCACCTTATAGGTATCGAATTCCTTCCACCAATAAAGAGGCGCGGTTATATCCATAGAAACGAATATCTGGCGCAAAAATTTTCTGTGGTCGCTACCCGAAACTGCGAGACGGTGACCGAGTGAAATATCGTTTTCACCGAGGATATATTCCCCGTTTTCATCATAGTAGCTGTCAGAACGGCTCCAGCTATTCAAGGGGTTTCTCGCTCCTCTCATAGCATTCTCCAGATTCATTACAGAAATTTTATCAATTTTAATCATTTTACCCTCCGCACAAATAAAAGCACAAGGTTGCTTCTTTTTATTATATATTAAGAACATTTTATCACAAGCGAGCATAATTGTCAATAATAACGAAAAAAAGGAAAAGCTTTTTTAAAAAAGATTAAAAAAAGGAAGAACGAAAATGAAAAAAGCGAATAGAATAATAACGTGTCCGAAAAAAATATCCGCATTTTATGGCATAAAAGACTAAAAGAGGTTATCCCGTTTGGCTTTTTTGTATGATTTACACATTCTTTTTTCGCTTTTTAAAAAAATAAATTTTTTTTGCAAAAAAGTATTGACAAATGAAAAAAGACCTGTTATAATATCATACGTCGCAAGTGAAAAGCCTTTGAAAATGGGAGCATAGCTCAGTTGGGAGAGCATCTGCCTTACAAGCAGAGGGTCATAGGATCGAGCCCTATTGTTCCCACCATCGTGTTATCACGAGTTCAAGCTTTTCGCTTGAATATTTGTAATGGCCCGGTAGCTCAGTTGGTTAGAGCGCCAGCCTGTCACGCTGGAGGTCGTGGGTTCGAGCCCCATCCGGGTCGCCATTACACGCCTCTGTAGCTCAGTTGGTAGAGCAGAGGACTGAAAATCCTCGTGTCGTTGGTTCGATTCCGACCGGAGGCACCACCACCTATGCGGATTTAGCTCATTTGGTAGAGCGTCGCCTTGCCAAGGCGAAGGTGGCGGGTTCGAGCCCCGTAGTCCGCTCCAAAAGAACGGGCGCGAAGAATCGCGCCCGATTTCTTTAGTAACAGTATTCCCGCGAGGGAATATGATAATATAGTCGGGCAACACCGACGTTCATAAGGCGCTATGGCCAAGCGGTAAGGCAAAGGTCTGCAACACCTCTATCCCCGGTTCGATTCCGGGTGGCGCCTCCAAACGAAAATCCGTTCACGAAAGTGAGTGGATTTTTGTATTATTCATTTTTCATTATTCATCATTCATTATTCATTTATTGAGAACGGATTTTCAAATGAAGGATGAATAATGAAGCCGCTTCGCTGATGAATAATGAATAATTTCGGTAGCTTTTCTCTGGGGCGAAAAGCATTTTTTATATTGCACCTCGTCCCATAACATGCTATAATAAACTCAGAAAAGCGGTGGGGATATGACTGCTAAAGAACGTATGATTCAAGCTTTGAGCGATATGCTTGAAAATAGTGAAACCCTTATGCACCCGATATATGGTTTACTTGTGCAAGGCGGAAGACAATACTATGGATATTTCGGATTTACTGAAGATTTTCTTTTAATAGCGTTAGTATCGGGCAAAACCATTACGGATACAATTCGTGTTCCCTTGGATATAAACTCTGTAAAGATCAAGAAAAATATTTTTTTAAATGAGCACGTAATAGATATTAGTTTCAATGAAGGTGCACCCTGCCGAATAACCGCTTTTCCTAAAGTTTTGGCTATCGACTCGCAAAAAGAGAATTTCCCCAAATTTTTATCATATCTTAAAAGCAAAACCCCAAACAAAAATGTTCCTGACTTAAGTCAAATTAACGGTACAAAAATTAGAAGACAGTACTTTAATTTTATTTTATATGTTTATCTTGCCACACTTCCCCCAATTATTCCTATGATATTCATTTTGGAGTGTGAAAAACAAAATATTTCGATTTGGAATTCGTGGCATCTTCTTTGGAATATTACCACCGAGGCTTTGCCGACGATTGCGGCATTTATATTGCCTTTGTTTCTTTTGTCTGTTTGCAGCAAAGTTATCTTTGGGAAAACAATAGCAGTCGTTGAACAAAAAGGCTTATACCTAGATAATACTTTTATTCCGTGGGGAGATATAAAAGCAATAGAATATAACGCAACACATTTTTCAAGATTCAATTTCCGTGCAGCTTACATAACCATTACCGTAGCTCCCGCAAGGAAAAGAGAATATGTTGTCGAAGTTTCAAACTTTACACTGTACGGATTAAAAAAGTTAAAAAAGCACCTTCCCAATCAAACTGTACGATGGGCAAAAGGAGAGCTTCCTCTTACGATATTTATTGCATTATTTCCCACAATCATTTTCTTGCTGATAGCATTGTTTTGATGTCATCTATTAAGGTCAGAAC
>JAZOOB010000173.1:0-1522 GCA_045654845.1 Eubacteriales bacterium
GCTTTCGTCAGCATCGCTTTCGCTCTTGCCTCGCGACGAGGACTACGTCATCACCGCGACAGACAAGGCGGGCAATAAGACCGAAAAGACTATAAAGGTAAGAAAAGCCATTCCTCAGTACGTAATTCCTATGGACCTCACAGCGACGGTAGGACAGACGCTTGCCGACGTAGAGCTTCCCAAGCAGGAAAACGGTAGCTTCGTATGGACTCAGTCCACGACAAGTGTGGGTAGTGTCGGCAAGAATACCTTTATGGCGATATTCATTCCGAATAATACGACCGACTATCAGATAGTTAAAAACATTCCTATAACCCTTTCGGTTTCCTATACGGCGCAGAAGATTCCCAGTGAGATAATGGCGCTTGACGAGACCGTCTCGGGAAAGCGTGACGGCGCTCTTGTCGGTGTAAAGACGGGCATGGAATACAGACACGCAAGCGAAGCAAAGTGGACACCGGTTGTAAACGATAAGGCAGAAAATCTTCGCTCTGGCATCTACTACGTAAGATATGCGGCGACGGATACCTATCAGGCGAGCGCGTTTATCGAGGTCGTCATCAAGGAGGGTGAAAAGCTTACTGTTTCCTTCGTGATTGACGGAGAGGTGGTTTCTACCGAAAAGCTTTCATACGGTGAGCCCGTTGTGAATATCCCCACGATACCCAATAAGGTTGGATATAACCACACGTCTCCTCATTGGGACGTTTCGGACTTCAGCGCGATAACCGCCGATATGACCGTAACCGCGATATATACGCCAAACGTCTATAATATTACGTTTACCGAGTCGGATAGATTTGCTATTCGTTCAGACGTGGGCGGTAACTCGATTAAGCACGGTGAGGATTACAGCTTTTTCATAGATATGAACAAGGGCTATATGCCCAGCGTTTATTTCGAGGTTAAAAATAACGGTGTTTCGATTTTACCGGATGATACGGGAAGATACGTAATAAAAGGCGTAGCCGAGGCACACGTAATAGATATAAGCGGTATCGTATCCTCGGTAAAGCTTGAGGATATTGAAATCGAGGGCATATATAATAAGACCTATTACGCGATAGGCGATAAATTCTCATTTTCCACCGTCGGCGCAGGCTTGAACAACGAGAATCCTATGGCGGGTGACGAAAGGTATATCCCCCTTTCCTATTCCGCATACTACGAAGAAAAATGGGAACAGCCCCCTTATTCAGGCTCGTTTACACTTTATAAGGAAGGCGACTGCACACTTTCTGTAGAGTTTAGAAGAGAAATTTTCGACGGCACAGAGTGGAAAAAGCTCGGTGACAACGTGTACCTTACACACACCTTCTACGTAAACAAGCTACCCGCAGGACTCCCTTCGGGAAGTAACGGTATGCTAAGTACTATAATAAGCATAGTGCTTATCACGTTGCTCACGGGTGCTTTTGTCCGCTTCTTTTTGCAAAAAAGAAAAAATAAATAAAGAAAAAGCCCGTCATAACTGACGGGCTTTTACAATTACAGAGCAACGTGTCAAATATGCTTTTGTAAC
>JAZOOB010000174.1:0-2213 GCA_045654845.1 Eubacteriales bacterium
TTGTGAGATTCGCGCTGCGATTGCGAAGGAAGCGCCGAGAATACAGGCGACGGCTTCCGCTATTGCCGAGCTTGACGTATACCTTTCTCTTGCAGAGGTTGCCTCAAAGAATAACTACGTTTGCCCCGAGATTTCACTTTCAAGTGAAATAGTTATAAAGGACGGCAGACACCCCGTTGTTGAGAAGTACGTAAGCGACAGCTATTTCGTGCCAAACGATACCGAATTCGATTCCGATAGAAATAGACTTATGCTTATTACAGGTCCTAATATGGCTGGTAAATCCACCTATATGAGACAGGTCGCTCTTATCGTGCTTATGGCGCAGATGGGCTCTTACGTGCCCGCAAGCGAGGCGAAAATAGGTATAGTCGACAGAATCTTTACGAGAGTCGGCGCGTCCGACGATTTGGCGTCGGGACAGTCTACCTTTATGCTTGAAATGAACGAGGTCGCAGAGATTTTAAAGAATGCGACGAAGGACTCGCTCATCATTTACGACGAGGTAGGACGAGGCACAAGCACCTATGACGGAATGAGTATTGCCCGTGCCGTCGTCGAGTACACAAACTCGAAAATAAAGGCAAAAACTATGTTCGCGACTCATTACCACGAGCTTACTTCTATGGAAGGCGAGTATGAGGGTATAGTGAACTATAACATAACCGCGAAAAAGAAGGGAGATACCATCACGTTTTTACGTAGAGTAGTGAGGGGCGCGGCGGACGAGAGCTACGGAATAGAGGTAGCCAAGCTTGCAGGCGTGCCAAATGAAATAGTAAAAAGAGCGAAGGAGATCCTTTCGGGTATAGAAAGTGGAGAGGGTGTAGAAAAGCCCGCACCTCGTGTAAAACGAGTAGTAGAGGAAGAGCCTCTCGATATGATTTCTATGCTCTATGACAGTCAGGCGCGTGAAATTGTAGATAAATTAAAGCGCCTTGATATAAACGTGCTTACACCCATCGAGGCTATGAATATCATCTACGATATAAAAAAGGAAATAGGAAACGAATAAGCTATTAAACAAGGGAGAGGAAAATGAGCAAAATAAACGTCTTGAGCTTTGAGGTGGCGAACCTTATTGCCGCAGGCGAGGTAGTCGACAGACCCTCGTCGGTACTCAAAGAATTGATGGAAAATTCAATAGATTCGGGCGCTCGCTCTATAACGGCAGAGATAAGACGCGGAGGGGTGTCCCTTATCCGTGTGTCCGACGACGGATGCGGAATGGATTCTGCCGACCTTCCTTTGTCTATAAAACGCCACGCGACAAGTAAGATAAGTAAGGCAGAGGACCTTGACGCTATCTTTACTCTCGGCTTTCGCGGTGAGGCGCTTGCCGCCATTTCAAGCGTTTCAAAAATGACTATAATATCCAAGACCAAAGAAGCAGAAACGGCTACTATGCTGGTGTCGGATTGTGGAAGGATCGAGGAGGTCTGCGAGGTAGGTGCGAAGGACGGAACGAGCGTTTTAGTTGAAGACTTGTTTGCAAACGTACCTGCAAGAAGAAAGTTTTTAAAAAAGGACGTGACCGAAGCGGCGGCAGCCTTGGCAGTAGCCGAGAGAATCGCGCTTTCAAATCCTTCGGTCGCCTTTAGGTTTGTTTCCGACGGAAACGTGAAGTTCGCGACTCAAGGCGACGGAAACCTTATGAATACGATATACGAGGTCTACGGACGCGATTTTGCCACCAAGCTCATAGAGTGTGACGGAGAGACCTCGGGCATTACAGTGCGCGGTTATATTGGCAGAAGCGACAACGTACGAAATAGCCGTAATATGCAGACCTTCTTTATAAACGGAAGATACGTAAAGAGTAAGACGGTTATGGCGGCGCTTGAGCAGGGCTTTTCCTCGTTCATCGCACCCGAGAAATTTCCCGTCTGCGTACTCTTTATAGATATAAATCCCGACAAGGTAGACGTAAACGTGCACCCCGCGAAGTTAGAGGTGAAATTCTCTGACGAGAGGGCTGTGTTTGAGGCTGTCTACTACACCGTACGCTCTGCTATGAGCCAAAGCGCGTATAGAGCAGAAATAAAACTTCCCGAAACGAAAAAGACAAGTGCCGTTGAAAAGCTATTGAGGGAAGAAGCGCGTAAATCCACCGAGCAGTTGACCTTTGCAAGTGATAGCTTTAAGAAAGCAGAGCCAAAAGTAGAAATAAAGGTTACCGAGCAAAACGGTCTTTATTCGCAGAGGATTGTGAC
>JAZOOB010000175.1:0-3862 GCA_045654845.1 Eubacteriales bacterium
GTTACTATAAACATTCCTCGTATTGCATATCTTGCGAAGGACGAAGCCGACTTCTACGCCCGTCTTGATAAGATGATGGATATTTCCGCGCGTTCTCTTAAGATCAAGCGCGAAGTAATTACAAAGCTTCTTGACGAAGGACTTTATCCCTACACCAAGCGTTACCTCGGCACGTTTGCAAACCACTTCTCGACCATCGGTCTCGTTGGTATGAACGAAGCCTGCCTTAACGCTAAGTGGGTACAGAAGGATATGACTCACGAAGAGGCTCAGAACTTCACAAAAGACGTTCTTAACCACATGCGCGAGCGCCTTTCCGACTATCAGGAAAAGTACGGCGACCTCTACAACCTCGAGGCTACCCCCGCAGAGTCCACCTCTTACAGACTCGCTAAGCACGACGTTAAGAGATATCCCGATATCATCACCGCGTCTGAAGCATCCGACGTTCCTTATTACACAAACAGTAGCCACCTTCCCGTAAGCTATACGGACGATATTTTCTCTGCGCTCGATATTCAGGACGAGCTCCAGACTCTCTACACCTCGGGTACTGTATTCCATGCATTCCTTGGTGAAAAGCTCCCCGACTGGAAGGCTGCTGCAAGACTCGTTCGCAAGATTGCAGAAAACTATAAGCTTCCTTACTACACCATCTCGCCTACCTACTCTGTATGTAAGAATCACGGATACCTTCAGGGCGAGCAGTTCGTATGCCCCGAATGTAATTCCGATACCGAGGTTTACAGCCGTATTACAGGCTACTACCGTCCCGTTGGAAACTGGAACGCGGGTAAATCTCAGGAATACAAGGAGCGTAAGGAATACGTAATCGACGAAAAGGCGCTCTCAAATGAGAAAAAATGCGTATGCGAAGAAAAGAAGGAAGAAGTTAAGACGACTAATTCTGTTCTCGCAGACGGAAGCTATCTCTTCGTTTCCGCTACCTGCCCCAACTGTAAGATAGCATATTCTATGCTCGATAAGGTAGGCTATAAGTACGAAAAGATTTTAGCTGTTGAAAACGTAGAGCTTGCAAACGCGTTTGGCATCAAGCAGGCGCCCACTCTCGTAGTTATAAAGGGCGGCGAGGCAGAAAAGTATGCAGGCGCAGGCGCTATCAAGGCATTTTTGGGAAATTAAGAGGATAGACTATGTATGATATAATCGTAATCGGTGGTGGCCCCGCCGGATTATGTGCCGCAATATACGCGCGTCGCGCGAATAAGACGGTTATGGTTATTGAAAAAGCGACCTACGGGGGACAGATCACCTTTTCCCCCAAGGTCGAAAATATCCCCGGCTTTGCTTCGGTTACGGGAAATGAGTTTGCCGAAAAGCTGGTAGATCAAGCGATATCTCAAGGAGTCGACTTTGAGTATTGCGAGGCGACCGAGATAAAGGACGGAGACGTCAAGACCGTAGTTACCGATTCGGGCGAGTTTGACGCGAAGGCGGTAATAATCGCCACAGGCGCGAAGCACCGTCATTTAGGACTTCCAAACGAGGAAAGATTTATAGGCGACGGAATTTCATTCTGTGCCGTATGCGACGGAGCATTCTTCAGAGATAAGACCGTAGCCGTTATCGGTGGTGGAAACTCTGCTTTGCAGGAGGCTTTGCAGCTTTCCGAGCTTGCAAGTAAGGTTTACGTTATTCAGAACCTCGACTATCTGACAGGCGAAGCCGCGCTTTGCGAGCAGGTAGCGAAGAAGGATAATATAGAGATAACTCTCGGCGCTGTCGTCGGTGAGATAAAGGATACCGAGGTCTTTTCGGGCATTGTCGTAAAGACGAAGGACGAAAGCTACGACCTTTCGCTCGACGGAATGTTCTTGGCAATAGGGCTTGTACCTCAAAACGATAAGTTCGCAAACGTGCTTACACTTAATAAGTGGGGCTACGCGGACTACGGTGAAGCCTGTGAGACCGAAAACAAGGGCATCTACGTTGCAGGCGACTGTCGCTCGAAGATGATAAGACAGGTCACGACCGCAGTGTCGGACGGCGCGGTGGCAGCTCTTGCCGCTTGCAAATATCTCGATTCTCTTAAATAAGCAACAAAAAGAGTGTAAACTTTCGTTTACACTCTTTTCTTCGTTTGCGATCTTTTCTTTTATCTCGTTTCTGCCAAAAGAAGCAAAGCATCTAAATCCTTTAAGGTCACACATCCGCGCTTATATTCTACAAGGCCCTCGTTTGAGAGCTTCTTCAACGCTCGCGCGACGACCTCGCGGGCAGAATTCGTATGCTCGGCAATCTGCTCGTGAGTCATTTTTATGAACTTTTTCCCTGTTCTTTCATATTCTGACGTTAAGAATATGGCAAGGCGGCGGTCAAACTTCATAAATACTATCTGTTGCATAGCCCACATAACACGGGAAAAACGCGTCGACAAAAGCTCGTACATATAGCATTTTACGTGGATATTCTGCTCGCAAAGCGCGGAAAAGATTCCCGCATTCAAGGTAAGCATAGAAACGTCACTCGCAGCTACCAGCTGAGTGTCGAACTTTATTTGATTTATTACACAGGATGCGGACAAAACGCAGGTGTCTTCGGGATAGAGCCTGAAAAGAGTGACCTCGCGCCCCTCTTCCGAGGTCACGTACGCGCGCACCTCACCCTCGCACATATAAATGTGTCCCAAGCACGCGTCGCTTGAGTTATATATTATTTGCCCCTTCTTATAGGCTTTTAAAACCCATCCCTCTTTTATCATTCTTTTTTCATTTTCGCTTAAGTTGTCATAGAAGGGGAGCTTTTTTAAGTAATCCGAATAATCTCTCATTTTCTTTCCCTTTGATTCGATTTTAAAAGTTGTTCATTACCTATATTCTACCATCTCGGGCAAAATAAGTCAACAAGAAATGTGACTGAGTTACATAAAAAAATAACTAAATTTGGTATAACAGTTTTGTCATTTTATAAAAATCAGAAAGCGAGGCTCTTATGGAAAAGAAAAAGGGCATAAACAGGATTTTTGCATTGTTCTTAACGATGTTCAAAATAGGTCTTTTCACCTTTGGCGGAGGGTACGCCATGATAGCCATTCTTGAGCGTGAGTTCATAGAGAACAAGGGCTGGATAGACCACGAGGAGTTCATGGATCTTATGACGATAGCGGAATCCACCCCGGGCCCTATCGCGATAAATTCCGCGACCTACCTTGGATACAAGACGGCGGGAGTTGTCGGCTCGTTTTTTGCCACTCTGGGCGTAGTCTTGCCCTCGTTTATCATAATTTATATAATCTCGCTCTTTTTTGACGCTTTTCTCGCTCTCACCGTAGTTGCGGCGGCATTCCGCGGTATACAGGCGTGCGTCGTATATCTTATTTTGTCGGCAGGTATAAAGCTCTTTAAAAAGATGAAGAAAAAGCCGCTTCCCTTGATAATTTTTCTTGCGACGATTTCTTGCCTTGTAGGATTTTCGCTCGCGGCAGTGAAGTTTTCTACCATCTTCTACATTTTGATAGGCGCGTTTATAGGTCTTGTCACCTACCTTGTGTCCCTTATAACGAAAAAGGATAAGGAGGTAGATGCAGAATGATATTTTTGAGTTTGTTTTTGACCTTCTTGGAGATAGGCGCGGTTTCCTTTGGCGGCGGATACGCTATGATACCCTTGGTAAGAGATAAGTGCCTCACACACGGCTGGCTGACGGAAGACGAGATAATGAATTTTATCGCAGTTTCGGAGTCCACCCCAGGCCCTATCGCTATCAATATGGCGACCTTTGTCGGCTCGTCGCAGGGCGGTCTTTTCGGCTCGTTTTGCGCCACGCTCGGCGTAGTTTTGCCCTCGTTTGTAATAATTCTCATCGTCGCGGCTCTTATAAAAAATCTTATAAAATATAAGGG
>JAZOOB010000176.1:0-17712 GCA_045654845.1 Eubacteriales bacterium
ATTGTGTCTTGGCAACACAATTTAACTGTTTTTTTAGGTAACAGGCTCAAGATCCTCCCAAGCCAAAGGCAGATTTCCAAGGTCGGACACGGGCAGAATCCTCAAAATACGACTATCAAATATAACCTTTACCCATAGCAATATTATGTTCTTTGATTTTTTGGATCAAATTCGGGAAAACAACGTAAATAATAGTCGCACTCGTCACAACAGCACTCAAAGCCTTGCTCTCCGTTGCCAAGACAAACAGTGGGCTCTCCGGGCGTAAGTTTTATGCCGGTAACATCTATTACCTTTTTTTGAATATTTTTGTTCATATATCCCCTTATCAGCATATAAAAAGGTGCGCAACCGAAGCCACGCACCGAAAAACGTAGCTCCATGCTGCGACGCAAACTTTTTTACACTACCATATAACATGGAAAAGCATACAAAAAGGGAGCATACATTTTTACCGAAAGGAAAAAAGGTATACTTATCCCATGTTAGCCATGGTAGTGTTGTGTTATTCAGTTTACGTCGCAAGGATATTATAACACATTCTTGATAAATTGTAAATACTTTCGAGTAATTTTATAAAATTACCTTCCGAAAAAAGCACGAGTTAATAGCACTATTTCTCTTTACAAGCGCGACCCGTACGGGTATCTCGGCAAAGCCGAGAATTCGCTCGCTTGCCGCTTACGAGCGAGCTCGACGCGCTCTGCGCGGCGAATGCGAACCCAATCCAAAGCGCAGGCGCTTTGGAGATGTGTTCGATGAGCGTACGGAGTCACCAAAAAGAAAGAAAGCAGATACTCGAAAGAGTATCTGCTTTCTTTGGTGACCCGTACGGGAATCGAACCCATGTTTTCGCCGTGAGAGGGCGATGTCTTAGCCTCTTGACCAACGGGCCGTCTTTTTGGAACGTTGCTATTATAACACATAACTTTTTAAAATGCAAGACCTTTTTGAAGAAAATTTATAAAAATTTGCAACTTTTATTTTCCTTTTGTTCTTTTTTGTCGATTTTATGCTGTCCTTTCTTTTATTCTGCAAAATAAAACAAAAAAATTATACAGTCTTTACATATGGTACATACAAGATAATTGACTTTTTTTCTTTATTGTGGTAACATTAATCTATAATGAAATAAAGAGGTCTTTTTATGGATAGAACCGATAAAATCTTTAAAATTGTGGGCAAGGTAATAAAAATCGTCATCACCACGTTGATTTTTGTCTTTATTGCCGCCTTGCTTTTCAGAATATGGTCAAACGACTATTATCCGAAGGATATGAAGAGGATTCATTTTACCGACTCGCTTGCCGAGTATTATAACGAAAATAGCGACACCTTCAAGGCTTATAAGCAGAAGGTCAGAGTTTCCTACGACGATAAAGAGGAAGGGAACTTCTTCGCGTCAAATACCATAGTAGTGCCCGACGCAGACGCCTTGCAGACCGTTATACGATATAACGACGCGATATTCGAAAAGCTCGCAAAGGAATACGACCTAAAGGAAGAAAGCATTTCAAAGGAAAATCCGTTCGTTTTTTCTGTTTTCGCCTGCACGGGCAGTGACGGAGGCGAAGGCTATGACGGTGTGGAGTACATCCCCACCGAAATCGTAGAAGACGCTTTTTGGATGTATACCTACGAAAAGCTCTGCTTCGACGGAATAGAGCTTGACGGAGTTTATTGGGTAAGACTTGACATCATGCTCAATAATGAAGAAAAGACAAAGCTCGGTAGCATTGTGGTCTATGAAAATCACGAGAAAAACAGCAAGCTCGAACCTCTTAAAATAAAGAAATCGGAGCTTCCCAAATGAATGATATAAGATACACCCCCGCATCAAAGGGGAAGCGAGAAATCACGCTCGTCATATTCCTCGGTCTTGTCGCTACGCTATTGTTTGCATTCAGTGTAAGCGGGCTTTTCAGTCGCTCGGTTTTACAGCTTTTGTTTTTGGTTGTCGCGGGTCTTGACCTTCTTCTTTGCATAAGATACTTTTTGACGACCTTTCAGTATACTATAACCGAGGAATACGGTGACGTTATGCTGATAGTAACGCAAACACAGGGGAAGAGAATATCTACTATCGGCAACTTCAAGCTGAAGGACGTAAGAAAGATTGAGATAGCGAGTGAGGAAAATGCGAAAAAAGAGCTTAAAAAACGCTTCAATTCACAGCCAAATCGCTTTGTATACGCCCCCTCAATATCACCCGAGGAAATCACCTGTCTGACGGTGAGAAACGACTACACGACCTATTTCGTAATGCTCGAAACCACCCCTTGTTTTTCCCTTGCTCTTAAACAGATTATTGACACCGTTCCAAGAGATGAGGACGAGGAGTAATTGACAATATAAGTTTACAAAAACAACCCTTCATTAAAAGCCGAATTTATAGACGAGGAAATGATTTTTGCCGCATTTTCGGTAATCACGTCACTATCCTTTGGAGACACGAAAAACGAGCTTTCCTTTGACAGTATTTTTTCTATTTCGTGCGATAAATTCGGCTTTTTTATTTTCTCTAAAGCATCGTAGACAAGCGTCTTAGATTCCACTACGGTGGGCACGCCGATAGCTATAACAGGCACACCGAGTGTTTCAAAATTCATACTTTTTCTGTGGTTACCAATGCCTGACCCTGGGGTTATTCCCGTATTGCATATCTGAATGGTGGTGGCGAGTCTGTCACATGAGCGCGCGGCGAGTGAATCTATGGCAATAACGAGGTCGAAGCCTATGTTTTGGCAAAGGCTTTCTACGATTTCCGACGATTCTATTCCCGTTTGTGCCAATACCCCTGCCGAAATGACCGACACCTTACCACCGAAATAGCGTTCAAAAATTACGGGGTCTTCATTTGAAACGTGTCTTGTCGCGGTTATATATTGTGCGCAAAGTGGACCTATCGCATCTGCGGTCAGCTGAACGTTTCCCAGCCCCGCTATAAGCACGGATACGTTTTTTAAAGAGCTTCTTTTCGTCTCGTTTTTTGCGTATTGCTTGATCTTCTCGGTCAGAACGTTACAAAGTCTTGTTTGCTCTTCCTCTTGCATTTCGGAAAGCGGTGAGAAGAAAAGCGTAGTGTAGCACCCGACGGGAATTCCTTGCTCCTTCGCGCTTTTCTCGTCTGAAATTATAAGCTCGCTTATCATCACGTCGTCAAGCTCGCTCTGTGTGTATTCTACCCCCTCGCTTTTAGTGTCGGCGCGATACCTTTCGCATGCAAGGTCGGTATGCATCATTTCTTTTTCGGCATTCAAAGTCTTCACCCCCATACTTCTTCTTGAATTTTTGACAGAAAAACAAGAAATTATACCAAAAAAGCCCCGCGTGTGCCGAAAAAAACTCGTCTTATTTGTCAAAGATGACAGTTTGCAAAGCACAAAATTGTGCAAGTCTACAATGTTTCACGTTTAGTTAAAATTTTGATTGATATTAAAAAGATTTAATGCTATAATAAAATGTACGATTAGTATTATTAGTATTATAAATTGCATCGGAGGATTCTGAAATGAAGAAAATTTTGGCGATAATTTTAACCGTTGCTACCCTCCTTTCCATTCCCGTCGCGATGACTTCCTGTGGAAATTCTTCCGACCTTGGAGCAGAGGTAGCTATGTATTTCGTCGGTGACGTGTACGATTTTGACCCTACGAGAGCGTACGTTGACGATGATGCGGTTAAATTATTCAATTTGATCTACGAGCCCTTGTTCACCTTGGATGATAAGGGAGAGGTCAAAGGAGCTTTGGCAGAAAGCTATGAAATAATCGAGGACGAGGAAAAGGGTCTTTACCAGATGGAAATCGTCCTTCGTGATACATATTGGAACACGGGTGACCCTGTTACCGCAGAGGACGTGCTTTTCGCTTGGGAGAGAATCCTTGACTGTGGCTTTGAAAGTCAGGCAGCAGCGATGCTCTACGACATAAAGAATGCACTCGCAGTTAAGCGTGGCGACATGACGATTTCCGACTTGGGAATCTCTGCCGACAATAAGCTTCTCACCATCACCTTTGAGGGAAAGATCAACTATGATGAATTCCTTCGCAACCTTACCTCCATCGCACTCGTTCCCGTATCGAATAAGAACTCGAACGTAGACAAGGCGAGCGAATATTGGGGCAAGAGAAAGGCTACTATCATAACGAACGGTCCGTTCTGCATCGATACCCTCGACTACAACATGGGCGAGCTTACCTTGCAGAGAAACGTTTACTATCGCCGTAGCCCTGCAGAAACGAAGGGTGTGACCGATTACGTTACTCCTAACCTTCTTATGACGAAGTGGAATATCGAGACGGAGGATGTCTGGTACACGAATGCAGAGTATCTCGATGTGATGTATCAGCAGTTTATTGAGGGCGCTATCTTCTATATCGGCGATCTCTCGCTTGAAAAGAGAGCAGAGTGCAAGGACATAGCAGAGGCTACCGACCTTCTTTCCACCTACACCTGTGTATTCGGACAGAACAACCCCGCATTCAAAAACGAAAAGGTTCGCTTGGCACTTTCCGCTGCCATTGACAGAGAGTATATTGCAGAGCTTCTTACCTTTGCAAAGCCTGCGACGGGCTTGATCTCCTACGGTGTTTATAACGGCGCTTCTGCGAAGAAGAGCTTCCGTACCGAGGGCGGCGACCTTATCGATACCAAGGCTAATATGGACTTGGCTCAAGAGCTTATAAGAGAGTCGGGCATGGAGTTCAACTCCAACACGAGAAGAATTACTCTCGGCTATAAGGAATGTCAGGCAGACGAAGAGGTTGCAGCATATATTGCAAGCGTATGGAGAGAGCTCGGCTTCACCGTTAACTTAAGAGCCCTTTCTACCGACGACGTTGAAATCCTCACCGACCCCAACGACGATTCTACAAAGATAAGCATTAAGGAAAATCAGTATCAGGACGCATATGAAGCTTTGGCAAGCAAGGATTCCAAGTGCGACGTTATCTTGGTTGACTATCAGATGTTTTCTGTAAACGCACTCACCGCGCTTTGCGGATTCACCTCTGATATGAACGGAAACGGTATTGATATGACTCTTGATGAAGAGGGTTACAGAAGCTACGAATTCATTTCTCACGTTTGCGGATACGTAAACGAGGAATACGACGCTTTGATTAAGAAGGCATACGAGGAAAAGGACCTCGACAAGAGAGCGACCATCTTGCATGAAGCAGAGAAAATGCTCCTCGAGGATATGCCCGTAATTCCTTTGGTATTCAACCAGTCCTTCTACCTCTCAGCGAAAAACCTTAAGAAGATCGACGTAAACCCCTACGGTCTTACTTGCCTCACAAGCCTTAAGATGAAGGGCTACAAAAAGTATCTTACACAAGAAGACGCTGAATAATAAAAAATCTTACGAAATCTTTTTTTGAAACCGGACTCTAAAAAAGTTCGGTTTCAATGCTTGATATTAAAAAAAGCCAGAGGAGGCAGAATGAATAGAGAATTTGAGTCTGTTATGCGAGACAAAACCGATATAAAAATATTCGTTTTGTTTTTGCTGGACAACATAAACTATCCCCTTGATTACACTACCATAAATAACCTCATAATCGAAAACGGTTATATAGGGCCTTTCGATTTTGCGGAGGCATTTTCCGAGCTTACCGACGCAGGTCACATTCTCGGTGAAAAAATAGACGGCGAGCAGTATTATATGATCGCAGAAACCGGCTCTCGCTTGGCGAAAGAGCTTCATAATACGATAGTTGAGTCTGTAAAAAACGCGGGTATAAAAAGCGCGTCGAAGCTTATCTCACTTCAGAAAAGCGGAGCGAAAATCTCGGTAAAATGCGACGAGCGTGAGGATAAAAAATACGAGCTTACGCTTAAGATCATCGATAGAAGCGGAGAGCTTTTCTCTCTTAAAATGCGCCTTTCCTCGATGAGTCAGGTGCAGAAGATGAGAGAGAGATTTGAAGAGTCTCCCGAGAAAATATATCTCTCGGTTATGGCTTCATTTACGGGCGAAATAGACTATTTGCTCGGATGATTGCATATATTTTCTCGGATGATTGCATATATTTTTTAGAAATAGCGGATTTAACTTAATTGATCCCTGTTTTCTGAAAAAAATTAGCGAAATATAACAAAAAATAGCCCTAAAACTATTGACAAATTTTGAATATTGTTGTATTATATGTAATAAGTATCAGTGGGTATTGAATATGAATACTAATGATAAAAATCCTGCTTTGTTGCTCGGAAAATTGCAGAGTGGCGACAAAAGTGTTTTCTCTAAAATTGAGGAAGACTTTTCCCCTCTTATACACTCTCTTGTCATAAAGTATGCGAGTGATACCGACGAGCGAGAAGCGATGCAGGAGGCGAGATTGGCTCTTTACAATTCTGCTATGTCCTACGACCTGTCGCAGAATGAAGTCAGCTTCGGCCTTTATGCGAAAATTTGTATCAGTAACGCGTTGGTTTCCGACGCGAAAAAGAGAAGGAAAAAGCAGAATTCTGTTTTTTCTCTTGACGAAATCGAAGAATGCGGTACGTATTGCGCCTATCTTCAGGAAGAGAATAGTGATCCGTCACAGCATTTGATCGATAACGAGGATGCAGAGTTCCTCTATAAGAAAGCGATTTTCGCGCTTTCCAAATACGAGGCGAGCGTTTTCGACTTATATATCAAGGGCTTCACTACCTCTCAGATAGCAGAGACCTTGAAGAAAAGCGAGAAGTCGGTAAGTAACGCACTTTGTCGTATGACGACGAAGCTTCGCATTCTTTTGAAATAGTTTATATGCCCCAGTAGCTTAAGGGAGAGCGTTGTTTTCAAAGGCGTCGGTTGGAATCCGTCTAAGGGCAAATTTTATAACCATTTTAAGTGAGGTAAAACACAATGTACGAGGACAAAACATTAGTTTGCAAAGATTGCGGCAACGAATTCATCTTTTCCGCAGGCGAGCAGGAATTCTATGCAGAGAAGGGCTTCCAGAACGAGCCCCAGAGATGCAAGGCTTGCCGTGACGCGAGAAAGAACAATGCCAAAGGTGCAAGAGAAATGTTTACTACCGTTTGCGCTCAGTGTGGTAAGGAAGCGAAAGTGCCCTTTAATCCGACCGAAGGCAAAGCAGTATATTGCAGCGAGTGCTACGCTGCAAGAAAAGCAAACGACTAATATAGGTCTTGCTTTGTATAAAAATGAAGGTCTTTACGTTATTGCGTAAGGACCTTCATTTTTTTCTTTTATATCGGTCACTTCTTCTTTGATATCGGCTTTTTTTGCTTATCTTATTGACTTTTTTTCTTGAAAATTATATAATTTTTTTGTAATGATCCCTATAAAAGATATTTTGTTTTTTTCTAAAAAGGAGTAATACTATGCTTTTAAATTTTAAGGTAGACGCCGAATTTCAGACGGGTATAGAAAGACTTAAATCCCGCTTGGGATATGAAATAGGAGAGGGCGTCGAGGTTTTTGCCCAGAAGGGCGAAAAAATAGGCGTGTCCTTAAAAGACGGAAAGGCGACTATATATTACGTAAAAAAGGTGCATTTTTTCCGTATGCTCGGCAGACTTGTCGAAGAACTGAAAAAGAGCGATTCCTTTGAGATTTTTGAGGACGGTTTTTTTACAGAGCTCAGCACTATGATAGGCGCGGCGACGGGTGTACCCACGCTTGATTCAATGTTTGAATTGCTCGACTATCACGCGATTATGGGCTATACTATGTCTATGCTTTACGTAGAAAATGGCTTCGAAATTGAGGGCTATCCCTATTTCGGATATATGCGTGGCAGGTATACCTTGGAGGAATTGAAGAAAATAGACGATTATGCCTTTGAATACGGCATCGAGATAATCCCCTGCCTTGAGTGCTACGGTCATATGGGACAGTATCTTGCTTGGAGCGAAGCAGCGCCTATAAAGGATACGGGCTCGGTATTGCTTGCAAGAGAGGAAAAGACCTTTGAATTTCTTGACGCGATGATAAAGACGGCGTCCTCTGTCTGCCGTTCGAAGAGAATTAATATCGGCATGGACGAGGCGTGGGATATGGGTAGAGGAAAATTCCTCGACCGCCACGGCTACGTCAAGCCCGTTGATATCTTCAACGAGTTTATGGACAGGCTGATAGAGATCACGAACAAATACGGTCTTATTCCTATGATGTGGTGCGATATGTACTTCAGAGTAAGTAACAACTATAACGGATACTATGAAGAGGATATCGAAATCAAAAAGGAGGTAGCCGACAGGATTCCCAAAGAGGTAGAGCTGGTATTCTGGCATTACGGAGAAAAGCCGAAATGCGACGATTATATGCTGAAAAAGTGTAATGCACTTGGAAGAAAGGTGATCTTTGCGGGTGCAAACTGGAGCTGGTGCGGTGCATTCCCCGAAAACAACTATACCTATGAAGCCACAAAATTCTCGCTTGAAGCGTGCAGAAGAAATAACGTAAAAGAGGCTATGCTTACAATATGGGGCAACTCGGAAAACGACCTTTTCTGTAACCTCTATGCGCTTTCTATGTTTGCTGAGCTTTGCTATAATGAAAACGTCACAAAAGAAGAGCGACACGATCGTTTCTTTGCTTCTTGCGGTGGCTCGCCCGAGGCTTTCCTTACAATGAGTGAATACCATAACAAGTTTGGAGAAGAAGATAAATATCCCGTATATGCGAGAAGATTCCTTGGTAAGCATATATTCTGGCAGGATATTATGGAAGGTCTTTACGATAGATGGCTACTTGACAGGCCGATGAGCGGACACTATGAAAACGCGCGTGAAAAGATGAGGAAATTCGTCGGCACAAGATGGGATTATCTTTACAGATTCGCAGAGGACGTGTTTGACTTCCTCTATAAGAAATCCTATATTGCAGAAAATCTCGTCCCCGCCTATAAATCGGGCGATAAAGAGAAGCTTTCGCTTATTGCAGACAAATTGCTTCCCGAATTGAAGGAGGCTACGATTCGTGTGCATAAAGACCATAGAGCTATATGGTTTGATCAATACAAGGAGTTCGGCTGGGCGAAATTCGATGCAAGATACGGCGGAATGGAAGCGAGATGCGATACCGCATCACTTCTTTTAAACGAGTATCTTTCGGGTAAGAGAGAAAAACTCGACGAGCTTGAAGAACAAAGATGGGCAAGCCCCTATTCAGGCTTCACCCCCTACAATATGACAAAAGCGCCCTTCTCATTTTAAAATCAAGAAGCCTGCCAAATGGCAGGCTTTTTTCTTTTTTTGACTAAAAATGATGCCCACGACTATATTTAAATGTAAATAATAATATTTATATATAAATAATACTATACAAATCGATTTTTTTGTGGTATAATATATCTGTATAAGTGTTTTTAAGCGCATTTTGAAAAATTCCATAAGGAAACGGATTTACATACTATGAAGCATTACGATAAAAAGGGCAGAGAAGAAAGAAGCTTTAACAAAGCACCCACCGAACAAAACGAGAACCTTATAGGTGGCAGAAATGCCGTAAAGGAGCTTTTGGCGACCGAAAGAGATATTGATAAAATTCTTGTAGCAAAGGGCGACAGAGACGGCTCTATCGTCGTTTTGGTAAGTGAAGCGATATCGAGAAAGATTCCCGTAATAGAGACCGACAGAAAGAAGATGGATTCTATTTTCGGTAGCACTCGTCATCAGGGCATTTTAGCTATGGCGGCAGAGCGTAACTACTATTCAATAGACGATATTCTCGAATATGCAGAAGAGAAGGGTGAAAAGCCATTTATCGTAATCGCAGACGGAATAGAGGACCCGCATAACCTCGGTGCTATAATTCGCTCGGCTGAATGTGCAGGCGCACACGGTCTTATAATTCCGAAAAGACGCGCAGTAGGTCTTACCTCGGTGGTAGCGAAGGCATCTGCGGGCGCTATCGAGCACTTGAAGATAGCGAAGGTGACGAATCTCGCGTCAGCCATTGACGAATTGAAGGAAAAGGGCGTGTGGATATACGCCGCCGATATGGGTGACGTAAGCTATTACGAGCTTGATTATAAGAGTGCGACGGCAATAGTTCTGGGAAGTGAAGGAAACGGAATTTCCCGACTTGTAAAGGAAAAATGTGATTTTGTGACCTCGATTCCGTTATACGGAAAGGTCAATTCCTTAAACGTCTCGAATGCAGGGGCGGTAATATTCTGCGAGGTAGCGAAGCAGAGAAACATCTGAAAAGATAAAGGACTAAAACGTGGGAGGGGAGCATATGCCTGAAAAGAAAAATACTTCTATGGAAAACGACAATGAGCGTGTTCAGGAAATATTGAATAAATTAAAGGCAAGCATAGATAAATACGAGGAAGCCGAAGCTCCCAAAAAGGAAGCAAAGGAAGCAGATGACGATAAATTCGACTTTGATGCTTTCCTCGAAGAAATGCGACAGATAGAGAAAGAAAATTCCGAATCTGAAAGTCAGGAAAAAGCAGAAGAGCCCGAAGATATTGAAGAAGCCGAAGAAATCGAAGAGGAAGAAGTCCTCGAAGAAGCGGAAGCAGTGTCCGAAGAGTCTTTTGACGAGGCCGAAGAAGAAATTGGTGAGGAAATTTCAGAAGAGCTCAAAGAGCTTTTTGAAAACGTTGAAGAAATTATAGAAGAAGACGAAGAAACAGAGGAAGACGAAGAGGATTTTGTCGAGTCGGAAGAGACTCTTATAGACGAGGATATTATCGTAGTCGAAGAAGAAACCGTAGAAGAGCTTGAAGAGGTCCTCGAAGAAGCACAAGAAATCCTCGATGAATCCGACGAAGAAATAACCGAAGCAGAAGAATCCGAAGAAACAGTTCTTTTTGAGACTTATTCGGAGGACAAGTCTGCCGAAGACGAAGAAGTAAAGACCGAAGAGCCCGAAGAGGACGATGACGATGACGCGACTTTGTTCTTTGTGGCAGAAAGCGCCTCGCACTTTGGCGACAATGAAAAGACCGAGGCAATAGAATTTTTTGAAAAACCCGACGTCATCGACGAAGAGGCTACCGAGTTTGACGAAGAAACCAAGAGCTTCGGCATAATAGATACAAAGCCCGATTTCGACAATACCGTAGATATAAGCGCTTTGGGTAGCTATGAAAAAAATACAGAAGAAAAAGAAAAGGAATACAAAAGCCGTTCATTCCGTATAAGACTGCGCGAAAGAAGCGCTTCTGCATTGTCCGATTTCGATTCAAAGGTGGATGAAGACGACGATTACAGCTTCCTCGACGATATTTTTGAGTCGAAGAGAAAGACTGTGGAAAAGCCTGTTGCAGAGAAAAAGGAAGAGGTCTTTGAGGAGCTCGGTGACGCAGAAGAGCCGACCGAGATTTTCGTTTCCGACGGAAGCGATTCGACGCTTGAGCTTGAAAGACCGAGGTTCGCCACCGTAAAAGAGGAAGAATATAAGGAAGCGCCTCAAGAAACGAAGGACGAAGAGGAATACGACGTTTCGGCATTCTTTATAAAGGACGAAGAAGAGGAAAAGAGTGAAGGCGTCAAGTCTAAGGGCGAATACGTTTCTCGCAATCAGGTGGAAAAGATAGCTTCTGACTACTCAAATAGCCTTTTAAAGTCCAAAATCAAGATTATAACAGTAGCAATTCTCGCGTTTATCCTTTTGGTGCTTGAAAATGCATTCTGTATAGGTATGGATATACCGAAATTGCTTCATATATCCCCCTCGTCTGCATATGCGTTGCTCGATTTGCAGGTGTTCATAATAGGATGCGCTATCGCATACGCTGATTTCTACCACGGTATAGTTGCGATAATAAAAAAGAAGATAATACCGGAAAGCTTCGTGGCGTGTGTTTCTTTGACTGCTATTATTTACAATATAGTCCTCTGCATAGCGGGAAATGAGTATCCGCCTATGTATAGCTTCCCTGCAATAGTGCTTATTTTGTTCTATCTTGTCGCAAGACATATAGAGCTTGTTGGCGAAGCAGATACTTTTGAGTGCGTTTCCTCTCAGGGAGACAAGCTTGTTGCCGATATTATCCCGATAGAAAACGTGTCGCAGTCTGTTCGTAACTCTTTTGTGGCTAAGAAAAAAGAGCTCGAGGTTATGAGAATAAAGAAGGTCGGCTTTGTCGACGGATATTTTGAGAGAATGTCGAAAAAATGTAACGACTACAAGCTCAATAAAATTCTTCTTTTGGCTTCATTCGGATTTTCACTTCTTATGGGTGTGATTTTCTTGATCGTTCCATCCAAACCCTCGTTTATTTCATCCGAGCCCTCGTTTGTTTCTTTCTTTTCTGCATTTTTAGCGTCACTTTTGTTCTCGGTTGGATTTTCCACCTTTTTCTCACACATCTGGCCTATATTCGTCTTGGAAAAGAAGGCTATAAGCTCGGAATGTGCTATAATGGGAGAGAGCTCTGTGAATGAGTATGCCGACGTGTCTCTCATTTCCTTTGAGGACGTCGAGGCATTCCCCACAGCAAAGGCGAAAATAAACGGAATAAAGGTGTTTAACGATGCCCGTCCCGACGAGGTGTTCTACTATCTTTCGAGCATATTTGCTTTGATAGGCGGACCTCTTTGCGGAATCTTTCGCGAGGCATTTGCCGAGCTCGGTATGTCGCATAACGTGAAGCTTACCGAAAGCTCGCAAAACGGTCTCACCGCCACAGTGGACGGCAGGGAATTCCATATAGGAAAAGGCACTTATATGGAGAAAAACGGCATAACGCTTTTCTACGATTCTGACGATGAGGTACAGCTTGAAAAGGGTAACGTAAGCGCTATGTTCGTATCCGAGGGCGCTGAGCTTTTGGCGAAGTTCTATATTGAATACAATATCAGTACCCGCTTTGTTGCAAACGCCTTGAAGCTTAAGGAAAACAATATTTTGTCTGTCATAAGAAGCTACGACCCCAATATAGACGAGCGACTTGTAGAGAAGGTTTCGAGTCTCGATTCGAGCTTCGTCTCGGTAGTCAAGAAGGACGAAACGCAGATCTACGATTACGCTCAGCTTCGTGTCAACAGCGGACTTGTCACAGGCTCTATTTCAAAAGAAATAGTAAAAATGGTGTTCAGATGTATAAAGACCAAAAGGGTAATAGAAAAGGGTAAAATAGTGAAGGTGATAAGCACGGCACTCGGTATGCTCGTCTCGCTTATCTCGGTGATGCTTGGCGTAATTAATGCCCTGCCGTCTCTTACTATGACTTTGGTTTCGCTTCTTGCCCTTATGCCTGTCCTTATACTCGGAAAAACCGTATCAAAGGACTAAAAACAAAGAGCTTTTATAAAAGAAAGGAAATGGGCTGTAGTTTCCACTCGGTGATTACAGCCTGTTTATTTAGATGAAAAACGATAAAATTTCTTCAATTTTGAAGTCGGTAGTCAAGCCTGGCAGATATACAGGCGGTGAATATAACCAGATAATAAAGGATAAAGAAAAGGTCGACCTTCGCTTCGCCTTCTGCTTTCCCGATATATACGATATAGGTATGTCTAACCTCGGTGTGCGTATCCTCTATGATGCTCTTAACAGAGAAGAGAATATCTGGTGTGAGCGCGTCTATGCGCCTTGGATAGATATGAGCGAAAAAATGCGCGAATACGGTCTGCCGATTACCGCGCACGAAAGCGGAGACCCCTTGCGTGACTTCAACATAGTAGCGTTTACTCTGCAATACGAGCTTTGCTATACTACTGCATTACAGATGCTCGCCTCGTCGGGTATTCCGCTTCGCGCAAAGGATAGGGATGAGGATGCCCCTATCATTCTCGGTGGCGGTCCTTGTGCCTATAACGCAGAGCCGATTGCCGACTTTTTTGACGTGTTTTCGATAGGAGAGGGCGAGTATGCTCTCGTGGAAATGAGTAAGCTCTACATAAAAATGAAAAAGGACGGCACCTATACGAAAAACGCCTTCCTTCACGAGCTTGCAAAAATAGAGGGCTTCTACGTACCCGCCTTCTATGATGTTGAATATCTCGAGGACGGCAGAATAAAGTCCTACACCCCCATCTACGACGATATACCGAAAAGGGTAAAAAAGCGCATAGTAGAGGACTTGGATAAAGCCCCCTACCCCGAAAAGCTCGTTATGCCGTTTGTAGAAACGGTACACGACCGGGTAGTTTTGGAGGTATACCGCGGTTGTATTCGCGGTTGCAGATTCTGTCAGGCTGGTATGGTATACCGACCTATAAGAGAGAAGTCCTGCGACGTGCTCTGTGAGCAGGCGAAAAAGCTCTGCGAAAATACGGGTTATGATGAAATATCTCTTTGCTCGCTTAGTATAAGCGACTATTCGAGAATAGACGAGCTCACCGACGAATTGCTCGCTTGGACGGATAAGGAGAACGTAAACCTTTCCTTGCCCTCACTTCGAGTAGATAGCTTTACCGAAGAGCTTATGGAAAAGATTTCGAGCGTACGAATGGGCGGTATCACCTTCGCCCCCGAGGCAGGAACTCAGCGCCTTCGCGACGCGATAAATAAAAACGTAACCGAAGAAAACCTTATGAATGCGGTTAAAATCGCATTTGGCGCGGGAAAAAGCGGTGTTAAGCTCTACTTTATGATGGGTCTGCCCACCGAAGAGCTTTCCGACGTCGAGGGCATAGCCGACCTTGCCTCTAAGGTAGTGCATAAGTATTTTGAAACGCCAAAGGAAAAGCGCGGAAAGGGAGTTTCGGTCACTATAAGCGTTTCCTGCTTTATTCCGAAGCCCTTTACACCTTTTCAGTGGGAAGCACAAGACACACTCGAACAGCTTGAAAAGAAGCAACAGCACTTAAAAGAGTGTATAACCGACAGAAAGATAAGATATAACTATCACGACGCACGCGTTTCGCAGATAGAAGCGGTATTCGCACGCGGAAACAGAAAGCTTTCTCGCGCGCTTGAAATCGCTTGCGAGGAGGGCGTTCAGTTTGACGCGTGGGACGAGTGCTTTGATTACGAAAGATGGCTCGACATATTCCGTCGCGCCGATATAGACCCTGCATTCTTTGCAAACAGAGAAATAGGCATAGACGAAGTTCTGCCTTGGGATATTATCGACTGCGGAGTGACGAAAGCGTATCTCAAAAAGGAGAGGGAAAAAGCATATCAGAATAAAACCACCCCCTCTTGTGCCGAGCATTGTAACGGATGCGGAGCAAATAAGCTTGGAGGTAAGAACAGATGGTGCAAGTAAAGACTATGGGCGACCTTCTTCCTAGCGCAAAAACCTTGAGAATGAGATTTAAAAAGACGGGAAACCTTCAGTACATATCCCATCTCGATTTAGTGCGCACCTTCCATAAGATGCTCGTGCGCGTCGGTATGCCTCTTTGGTACACCGAGGGCTTTAACCCGAAGCCTAAAATGGTTTTCGCCTTCTCTATGTCGGTAGGACTTCAGAGTGAGTGCGAGTTTTTAGACGTGAAGATAAATCGCGAGCTTGATACAGATAGCGTAAAAGAGGCTCTTAATCTCACTTCGACAGACGAGCTTGTAATAGAAGAGGTTTATTTTCCGGAAACCAAGTTTACCGATATAAGATATGCAGACTACGTAATAGACTTCGAGTGCGAAAGCTACCCCGATAATATAGAAAAACTCGCAGAAGAGGTCTTGACTGCAAAGCCCCTTTTGGTAAACAAATTTACCAAAGCAGGTGAAAAAGAGGTGGACATCAGCCCGTTAGTCGATAAGGCTTCGGTAAGCGAACTAAAAGATGGACACCTCGTCATAGAATTGACTCTCTATTCAGAAAACGGGAACTTTTTAAACCCCGAATACTTTATGACAGTATTAAAGGATAAGACGGGCATTCTTTCGGGCGACCTCTTAAAAAACAGATATTCAATTATGAGAAAAGCCGTATACGGTGCAGATAGAAAAACATTTTCGTGAGGACTTATGAAGAAGTATAATACAGTGATTTTTGACCTCGACGGTACGCTTTTGAATACCCTTGAGGATTTGACGGACAGTATGAATTACATACTCGAAAAATATTCCTGCCCCAAAAAGACTATAAAAGAGATTTGTAGCTACGTGGGAAACGGAATAAGACTTTTGGTTGAAAGAGCAGTGCCAAACGGCGCAGAAAACCCTAATTTCGAAGCGATGTTGAAGGAATTTCTCGCTTATTACGAAATCCATTGTAACGATAAGACAGCACCCTACGAGGGCGTAGTAGAGCTTCTTCGCACCTTAAAGAAAAAGGGCTATAAGCTCGCTATCGTGTCGAATAAGTTCGACTCTGCCGTAAAGGATCTGGCGAAGCTCTATTTCAAAGACACTATCTCTGTCGCTATCGGTGAAAGCGAGGGCGTAAGAAAGAAGCCCGCCCCCGACACAGTCATAAAGGCGTTAGAGGAGCTTGGAAGCGAGAAGGATTCATCTATCTTTATAGGCGATTCCGAGGTAGACTTCCAGACCGCCAAGAATACCGAGATTGATTGCATATCTGTACTCTGGGGCTTCAGAACGAAGGAATTTCTTTCCTCTCTCGGCGCGACGGTCTTTGCCGAAACACCCGACGAGGTGCTTTCAATTATCGAGGGCTAATATTTAAAATCGAATAAAAATCAGAAAATGCTGTCAAGATTGAATTCAAAGCGCCTTTTGAGGTGTGAGAACATATTTGACAGCCTTTTCGTTTCTATTTGGTATTCTTCCTTGTCGTTTGCCCGACAGCTACCCACCACCGAGGCAAAGGCCTCTTCTATTTGAACAATATCCTGATTTGTCGTGGAGATATTGAAAATGAAGGACTTTTTCTTCCATTCGGAAAAGAGTGTTTCGTATTCTTTTCTCTCGTGTGATAAGTCGTCGCCCTCTGGTACGCCTATTTCTTCTATGCGGACAAGAAAAGAGTCGGTTTTGTCTCTTATATAAGAAGAAGTGCCGAAGGTGATAAATGAGATTAGAAAAAGCGTTACGAGAGCAAAAATAAAGATTTTCATTTTTTGTTTTTATCCTTTAAAATAATATTTGTTTTTCTGTTGTCATCTATTGTCAGCAAAAACACCTCGTCCACTTTGCAGTTGTGCCTTTTACATATCTTTTGCACCGCTTCCTTCGATAAAGAGAGCTTGCTCATACTGTCCTCGCTATACCTTCCGTCGATAATGAGCGAGTGCGCCATTCCGCCCGCGTTTACTTTTATTTTCGCATCACTTGGTGTTAATGGCTGATACTCGGATTTTAGAAAGGTGGATAATTTACCCTTTTCCTCTAAAATAGCATACTCTACCTGTGATATATCCATAATTCCTTGTAGTCGGAGCTCGCTCAGTAGCTCCTGTATCGATATTCGCATTTTTTCAAGCTCACCTTGGTCAAGCACACCCTTATATATAATAATAGATGGCTTTCCTTCGAAAAGGTTTTTTAAGAGGTTCACCTTGTTTTTTGAGTATGTTATTATGATTTCAAGGCAGACGATAAGAAGCACGGGAATAATGGCGAAGAGAAGGGGAGTGTCGGGCTCGGACACGGGCAGAGAAGCTATTTCGGAGAGAATAAAGGTGGAAACCAGCTCGGATGCCTCAAGCTCGCCCACCTGTCTTTTTCCCATAATGCGAAGCACTATGGTAATAGTGGCATATATTATTATCGTTCGTATAAATATAGTTATCAAGGCATAGCTTTCCTTTCGTTTATTGCTTTTATTTTTTAAAAAAACTGCTTTTTTTATTCTTTTTTACGGTAAAAGCCTTATTTTCGCAAAAAAATTATAAAAAACCCCTTGACAATGAAAAATCTAAATGATATACTAATCG
>JAZOOB010000177.1:0-2908 GCA_045654845.1 Eubacteriales bacterium
CCCCGGCTTCCCGACGGATATGAACCCACAGATCGCGGTGCTTATGTGCCTTGCCAATGGGGAGGGCGTGCTTACCGACACCATTTGGGATAACCGCTTCCGCTACGTAGAGGAGCTTTCCAGAATGGGAGCTTCTATTAAGGTAGAGGGAAGAACGGCGATAATCGAGGGTGGCACACCGCTTAATTCTGCACCCGTCAGCGCAGTAGACCTTCGCGCAGGCGCGGCTATGATAATTGCAGGCCTTTCCGCAAATGGAAAAACTACGATTATGGACATAGAATCTATCGAGCGCGGATACGACAATATAGTCGAAAAGCTGAAAGCACTCGGCGCAGATATTGAAAAGGTAAACAGTTAAATAAAACCGCAGATAAGTACGAAAAATCTTATCTGCGGATTTTTTATCTTTTTGTTCTTCTTTTCTGCTTTTTCTTTTTTGAAGCGAAAAGACCGCCGAGCGCGGAAATCAAAATTATACAAATATAGCTGAACATAATGAAGGTAAAGGGAAGTGTGCCTTCTTTTTTTACAAATTGAGATAATACGAAAAGCAAAAGAGAAAAGCAAGCGCCCGATAATATTCCCGAGAGCAAGCCCTCAGCGCCTCGAAGCTTCGCCCCCGAAAAGCCCGAAATGAATGAAGCGATAACAAGCCCTGCGTATGAAAAGGGAATGACTAATCTCGTCGGGTCTGCATTTTTATAGGCTATAAGAGTTAAAACCAAGAGAAAGGCAAAGGAAAAAAGCAGAGTGAAAAGCATACTGTAAAGTATGCTCGCAAACAAGCCTCTTTTTTTTGCGTTTGATATTTTGGCTTGATGAGCTTTTACGTTATCCATAAAAAAATCCTCCGAAAAATACTTATAGTAAAGTATATTTCGAAGGAAGTTTTTTTATGATTAAAAAATCAGTCCTGTGCGTCTTCTGCCTTCACGTCTACGTTTCTTACCGCAGATTTGAGGAAGCGGATCTTGGTCTTGTCCTTGCTTGTCTCTATCGTAATAGTCTCGTCCTTAATGCTTACTATTTTTCCGATAACGCCACCGATAGTAGTGATCTCATCACCTACCTGCAAAGCGTTTCTCATATCGTTTGCAGCCTTTTCCTGCTTCTTCTGAGGACGAATAAGGAAAAAGTAGAAAGCGACGATTACAAGCACCAAAGGAATAAAAGAGAGCAAGGAAGATGCGGTGGTTGCGCCGCCTTCTGCTGCACCCTCAAGCAAAAATGATAACATGGTAATATCCTCCTGATATTCTTATTTTTTACACTATCTTATTATACTATAAAGAATGTTAAAAATCAATATCTAAATTCATAATAATTTGTGCAATTTTTTTGCAGATATATTGACAAAATATGATAAATGTGATAATATAAGGGCAGAGTAAAAATAATCTTTGAGGCGAGCAAGGGATCGTTAAGATTATGCATAATTTGTATCTGAGTACGGATTTTTTGTATGATCTTATACTCAGATTTTTTCTTTGCCGAGAGGAAAAAGAAAAGGAGAAAAAAATGACACTCGTTTATGGCGTAAAAGACAGACCCCCATTTGGCAAGACTCTCATTTTTGCATTCCAGCAGGTGCTGGCAATTTTGGCAGCGACCATCCTCGTTCCCGCAATTGTCGGAAACGGTATGAGCCAGGCTGCAGCTCTCTTTGGTGCAGGCGTAGGTACGCTTGTGTATCAGCTCTTTACAAAGTTTAAGAGCCCTGTATTCCTCGGTTCCTCGTTCGCATTTATAGGCTCTATGGGCGCGGCATTCGCTGGCGCGGCTTCCGCTTCTGCCGGCTATGCAGGTCTTATTATAGGTGCTGTCCTTGCAGGACTTGTTTACGTGGTTATCGCGTTGGTAATCAAGCTCGCAGGTGTAAAATGGATAAACAAGCTTATGCCTGTCGTTGTTATCGGCCCGACGGTTGCGCTTATCGGTCTTTCCTTGGCAGTAAACGCAGTAAACGACCTTAAGGTTGGTAAGGTTGCAGGTGGTAGCCCCTACGTAGCACTCATCTGCGGTATCATTACCTTGTTCGCTATTTTCGCTTTCTCGGTTTACGGAAAGAAAATGGCTCAGCTTATCCCCTTCGTTCTCGGTATCTTGGTTGGCTACGTAGTAGCTTCTATATTCACCGTTGTCGGTCTTCTCACCGATAACGTAGCGCTTCAGCTCATCAACTTCGCAGCATTCAAGGATATGCAGATATTCGCTATCCCCGACTTCACTTTTGTTGAAGCTATCAAGGGTGTTAAGGATATCGACGCTTCCTTTATAGCGACTGTTGCAGTAGCATATATTCCCGTTGCATTCGTTGTATTTGCAGAGCATATCGCAGACCACAAGAACCTTTCCTCTATCATTGGACAGGATCTTCTCGAAGAGCCCGGTCTTCACCGCACCCTTCTCGGTGACGGTGTCGGCTCTGTTGCAGGCGCTTTGTTCGGCGGATGCCCCAACACCACCTACGGTGAGTCTGTTGGTTGCGTAGCTATCACCAAGAACGCATCTATCATCACTATCATCACGACCGCTATTATGGCGATCGCAATATCCTTCCTCTCTCCCTTCGTTGCATTCCTTGACTCTATCCCCGGTTGCGTAATGGGCGGCGCTTGCATCACCCTTTACGGATTTATCGCGGTTTCGGGTCTTAAGATGATCCAGAAGGTAGACCTTGAGGACAACGCTAACCTCTTTACCGTATCGGTTATCCTTATCACAGGTATCGGCGGTATGGCAATGGCAGTAGGCGGCGCAGATAAGATCTACATCACAGGTACTGCTTGCGCTCTCGTTCTCGGTATCCTTGTAAACCTCATTCTTTCCAAGGGCAGAAAGAACGAAGAAGAATAATCCCCTAACTTTAAAAGGCTTCCTTTGCAAAAAGGAAGCCTTTTTTGTT
>JAZOOB010000178.1:0-5749 GCA_045654845.1 Eubacteriales bacterium
ATATCAGGACGGCATAGGCTTCGGAGAGGCAAAGTTCCCCTTTAAGTCTCGGGAATACACCGATCCGAAATCCGCGGATTACTCAAACGTGGTCTGCCCGGTTGCAAGAAGCCTTCGCGATCAGACGGTTTCTCTCTTCCTGCATCCTTCATGGGAAAGATGCCATATAGAAAAGGTTATCGATGCGGTTAAGGCAGTTATCGCAAAATATTCTAAATAATTTTTAAAATAAATATAGCAAAAGAAGCTGTGGCAAACGAGATCATTCTTGGCGTTATGGGAATAAGTGTAAACAGATAAGTAAAAATTTATTATAGATTTATACGGAGGAAGAGAATGCAAAAAATATCCTGCTTTTATATTGACGATATTATTTGGTGCTTAAGAGACGTTGCACGCAATAAGCCGCGCTCAATTTATGACAACGCATATTTCGGAATGCTGAAGCGCGCTCACGACGATTACGGCATCACGGTCCAATTAAATCTCTTTTATCGAACCGATTTCTTTTATGGCGGTGAGGAGTTTACTCTTCGCGATATGCCCGATACCTATAGGGCTGAATTTGAAGCGGCTTCCGAATGGCTTCGCTTTGCCTTTCATGCAAAGCAGGAATTTCCCGATTATCCTTACGTAAATGCAAAATATGAGGACGTTTTGCGCGATTATTCCGAGATTATGACCGAGGTGCGCCGCTTTGCAGGAGAGGGCTCGATTTCCCGCGCTGTTATACCGCATTGGCTTCCTGTCAGCCGCGAAACCTGCTTAGCGCTTGCCGATTCGGGCGTTACGCATATATCCGTCAGCACGGGTGAAACCAGGGAGTATGACGGTGACGAGAGTCAGCTCCCATACGGGCACGCGGCAAGGCTTCTTCAGAACCGCCAGCCCGAAACCAAGCTTTTCACCCGTAAAAGCAAAAATAAGAGCATTTCTTCTTCGATATGCGGCTATAATCATATATCCGATGAAGAAAAAGCCGAAATATTTATGAAAAATAAATCCATCTATAAGGAAGAGCTCGGCGCTTCGTTTTGTATTCTCGGCTCGGGCATTTGCTTGAATCTTGAAAAATTTGAAACCCTTGAAGAGAACGTGCGCCAAAAGCTCGGCGCAGAGTATATCGGAGTCTTCAACCACGAGCAGTATTTTTATCACGATTACTATGCATATCAGCCAGATTATGCAGATAAGGTTTATCTTGCCGCAAAAATCATATCCGAGGCAGGCTATAAATTCGTGAACGCTGACGCTCTTGTATAATGAGATGTGGCATTCGCAGAGCTGAATTTTTCGCAACTTTTTTCAAAGATTATTTAGAAATTAAAAGAAAAACACGACTCCGTGTCAAAAAATAAAGGAGCTGTCTCAAATGCAAAATTAAGAGCGTTTGAGGCAGCTCTTTTTCTATGCATTGAAGCGAAAATACAGAAGATAAAGAAAAAAGCCTCAAAATGAGGCAAAAAAGAGTATGACGAAAAGAGGATCGGCAAAATCCTCATTTTTAAGAGCTATACAATTCCGTGGAGAATTGGTTTAAGAGGCGTTTAATTGGAACAAATCTAAGCCAATTCTTCCTTTTTTCGTGCGGTTACAAAGTTTTTCAATATTTAATGCAAATGCAAGAAGGAAAAATTGCGTTTCTATGTTCTTCTTTCCGCGTGTAAGAAAACGCCTGAAACCGTAATCTTCTTTGAGCACACCAAATACACCCTCTACCTGAATAGATCTGTTCATACGGAGAAGCGTTCCTTCCTCGCTCGTTAAAGCTTCAAGTGTTTTCGGTCTGTGCTCAAGTATTACCCCTCGTTAACTTGAAGCGTGCGATATCCTTTCTTAGCCTTATGGCATTTATCTCTATGGGGACATCTGCCGCATTTGTCGTTGCTGTAATACTTAGTTGAGATCGTATATCCGTTTTCTGTTGTTTTTAAGCTTTCTCTTCTGAATTTAAGCTTTCTTCCGTTAGGGCAAGTATATTCGTCTCGCTTTGCATCGTAAGGCATATTCTCGGGCGTATACGGATTAGCCTTGTAGCTTCTTTTCTTGCTGATCTCGTAATTCTGAGGTTTAATGAAGCATCTTTGTCCGTTCTCTTCAAGGTAAAGATAATTCTCGCTGCTCTCATATCCTGCATCGGCTATTATGTTCTCAAATTTTCTGTTAGTGCGTTTTCTTATCCTATTCAGAAAAGGAATTAAAGTGTTTACGTCGGTTCTGTTAGAGAATGAGCCTACACCTACAATATATTCACTCTCTACGCCTATTTGTATATTGTATCCCGGTTTAAGCTGCCCGTTACGCATATAATCTTCCTTCATATGCATAAAAGTTGCGTCGGTATCCGTCTTTGAAAAGCTTCTTCTGTTGCCGAATTTACCAAGATGTGAGCAGTATTCTGCCTTTTTAGCTATACATTCCTCTAAAATCTCAATATCTCTCTGCAATTGCGTTTTATGCTTTCCTTTACCCGAAGCAAATACAAGATTGATCCATTGTGCTTGTCTTAAAAGATGTTCATAGCATTCTTCTATTGAAACAGTTTCACTAAATCCGTATCTTTCCGAAAGTACAGAAAGCAATACTTCTATCTTTTTTTCGAGCTTTGCGAGGTTCTTTTCAACGGCACTTTTCCATACGAACGTATATTTGTTTGCATAAGCTTCTATCTTCGTTCCGTCTACAAAAAGATTCTTGAATTTAACCTCTCCCATTTCATATAGCTTATTTACAAATTGGTAAAAGAGTCCTTCTATGGCTTCAGATAATTTCTCGTCTTCAAATCTTGAAATTGTTGCGTGACTTGGCGCCGGCTCTCCGTTTAAGAGCCACATAAAACGGATATCTGTTTTACAGGCTTCTGCAATGGCTCTTCCGGAATACAGATGCTTCATATACCCATACACGATTAACTCAAATATTGTGATTGGATTCACTTTTCTCCAACTGCGAAGATACGTATTGAATAGCTCTGTATAGTCCAAACTCTCACAAATTTCTGCTACTTTGAATACGAAATCTCCTTCCGGAATACAAATTCCTAAATCTAACGGTAAAACTACTTGATTTTTATCTCTCATTGTTGTATAATTATCTCGCTTTCTTGTGGATTGTTTGTGGTAATTCAATTATACAACAAAGCAAGCGGATGCTCAATACCTTTCGGTAAAGAACATCCGCTTTTTTCTTTTTTTAGGCTATCTTAATGAGACAGCCCCTTTTTTCGTCCTAAGACTTAAATGTTTAGTTTTTTAAAATGTTTAGTTTTTTAGAAAGCTATGCTTACATAACGTAGGAATTTGCGCGAGCGAAATCCGCAGCCTTTTTAATATCGGCTATAGGATCTATGCCCGTTTCCCTCTCGATAGTAAGATATCCGTCAAATCCTACCTCGCGAAGCGCATTTATATAAGCCGCCCAGTCAACGTCACCCTCGCCTACGGGAGTTTCAATAAAGTAATCCGCAATATTGAGCGCCTCTATTCCACCCTCTGCAAAATGATTATAAATTATCACGGGGTCGGTCTTCTTTAGCATTTTTCCGTCCTTAAGATGAGTATGAACGATCTTTCTGCCAAAAAGTCTTACCGCTGCGACGGGGTCCTGCCCCGTTACCATAACGAAGTTTGCAGGATCAAGGTTAACGCCAACGCCCTCGCCTGCCGCCATAACGAAATCAAAAAGCACGCACGCGGTCTCGGGTCCCGTCTCTATCGCAAGGGTAACTCCTACGTTCTTTGCATAATCACCGCACTCGCGGAGAGCGGCAAGCATAACACCGTATTTTTCTGAGGTCTTATCCTCGGGAATAACACCGATATGAGTAGTAACGACTCTTGTTCCGAGTTTAACCGCAAGGTCGATTATTTTCTTGGTCTTTTTGACCTTTTCAACGTTATCCTCGGCTATCTCAAAGCCGTGACCGCCAAGATCGCCGCAAAGAGCGCTGACCTCAAGGCCTGCCGCGGCAAGTCTTTCTCTATAATCGAATATGTCTGCGTCTGAAAGCGCCTCGGGGCAAAATTCACCGCTTACCGCATATATCTGAACACCCGAAAATCCCATCTCACCCGCAAGCGCGATAGACTCCTTGGTATTCTTTTTAAAGCAATCGGTTATAACGCCAAGCTTCATCAACAAATCTCCTCATCAGTTGTATTTTTCATTGAAATTACGGATCCACTCGCCCGCGATTATAGCGGCACCTGTTACCGAAGGATGGACTCCGTCATAGAGCAGCTGCTCGTCTCCAACAGCCCTTCCGACCTCGCTAAGCTTCTCCTGGAGAGGAAGGAAATCAAGAGACATATCAAGCGCAAGCTCCTTTACAGCCTTCGCATAGTCATAAACCTCAATAAAGCTATCCATTCTGTCCGTGGTAGCACGGCCGGAAAGCACGAAGGGCTCACAAAGAATTATCTTGACGTCGGGAAGCGCTTCCTTGATCTCCTCGAGCAGCATACGGTAGATCCTCTTGAATTTAGGAAGAGCAACACCGTTCTTTCCGCCTATCTCATGCCAAATATCGTTTACACCGATAAGAATGGAGATCATATCGGGCGCATGGTTTATACAGTCGCGCTTTATCCTCGCATAAAGGTCAACGATTCTGTTTCCGCTGACACCCGTGTTAATTATTTCGTATCCGAGAGGATCTTTTTCGAGAAGCCTGCCCGCTATCTGCATAACGTAGCCCGCACCGAATCTGTCATTAAGAGCACCCTCGTTTCTATTTCTTCCTGCATCGGTAATGCTGTCACCAAAGAAAAGTATCTTCATGTTTTTTCTCCCTTGAACGTTTTTATTATAAATAATTTTTTCAAAAAACGGAATATCCCGTCTTTAAGATTTATTTGTTCTTTTTTATACTTATTTTCCCTGCCGCTGAATTATCTCCCTGCGCTTCCATGCAACAAATCCGTACAGATCGTTGAATAGGAAGGCGAAAAAGCACATTACAACGGGCAGATACGAGACGTCTCTGAACGCCGAGCCGCACCACAAAACGATAAGAACAACGTCATTCAGAACATATCCCAAGGCATAATAAGGAACTCTGATGAAGGTCATGTATGCCGCAAGCACGCTCGTTGCAACCGAAAGCGTGCTGACGGGAAGATTCTCGGTGCCGAGTGCCGAAAGGATAAAGTAGAATGCGACCGTCATAGATACGGTAAGCGCGATCATTATCAACGCCTTTTTCCTATCGAGCGAGCCGACCTTTACCTCGTCTCTTTTCCCGTAAGGATTTTTGAGCCAGCTGATGCAGGCGAATGCCGCGGCGGGAGCGCTCATGCCAAGATAGGTGATCATCTCACCGTAATATCCCTCTCTATAGGAGGTCAAGGCATAAAGAAGTGCAAATACAATAAGCACCGCCTGACCGAAGACCGCGCCTCTGGCAACAAAGATCAGACCTGTTACTCCGACGAGTGACGCTATAAGATTTAAAACGTCCCTCTCGGGAGAAAGAATGAACGAAAGCGCTACTATCGAAAGGGAAAATATGTAGAGCCCCCACTCAAACTTAGTTAATGCTGAAAACGGATTTTTTATCTTCATCTTTAAAGAAGGGAAAGCTCACCCGAGATACTCTCTACCTTATCGTAAAGATCAGCACCAGGTGGCAAAAGAGCCATTGCCAAAAACAGCTCTTCTCCCGTTTTGTCCTCCTTTAAGATCGCATAATCACCGTCGATCCTTGCGATCGTATAGATCGTTTTTCCCTCGCTTGTCATTTTTCCTCCAA
>JAZOOB010000179.1:0-19289 GCA_045654845.1 Eubacteriales bacterium
GCTTCCGTTCTATTTTTATGCAAGAACAAATTTTGGTTTTCTAAGGTTGAAATTCTGCGAATTTCTGCCCAAAATCCAGCACGCCCTTGGCTGTGACCCCCTCATAACAGAAAAGAGCCTCAAAGCGTTTCGCTTTGAGGCTCTTTGAGTTTCAATTATGAAATCAGAAATTGAAATATTCCTTTGCGTTATTGTAGCATACGCCCTTAACTATCTTTTCAAGCGTAGCCCAATCCTTAGGATATTCGCCTGCTTCTACCCATTCACCGATAAGGTTGCAGAATATTCTTCTGAAATATTCGTGACGGGTATAGGAAACGGAGCTTCTGCTATCCGTGAGCATTCCCACGAAGTTTGCGAGCATACCGAGGTTAGCGAGCGAACGCATCTGGTCTACCATTCCGTCTCTCTGGTCGTTGAACCACCAGCCCGAGCCGTACTGAATCTTTCCTGCCTTAGGCGCTTTCTGGAAGTTTCCGAGCATA
This sequence comes from Eubacteriales bacterium, assembly GCA_045654845.1. Taxonomy (GTDB): domain Bacteria; phylum Bacillota; class Clostridia; order Oscillospirales; family CAG-272; genus UBA1740. The sequence goes on from JAZOOB010000179.1 coordinate 486, forward strand.
GTGCCGAGCACGTAGTTGTCCTTCGGGTTAAGAGTATAGAGAATGGTCTTCGGCAGACAGTCGTCTGATTCAAGGTTGTCCATAAAGCGAGAAAGAGGCGCGGCAATTTCGAGGTCGTTTATAGAGTCGAAGCCGGTATCTGCGCCGAGCTTTGCATACATCTTGGAGTTGTTGTTACGAAGCGCGCCGATATGGAGCTGCATAGCCCAGTCATACTTTACGTATTCGGTCGCACAATGCTTGAGAACTGCGGTTCTGAACACGTCTATTTCCTCGTTTGTGAGAGTGCCGCCGTTCATCTTCTTTTCAAACACAGCCTTGGCGTCACCGAGCGCGAAGGGAACAGCCTCTAAAGCGTGGTCGGAAAGGCGACAGCCGTGAGCATGGAAGAATGCTATTCTGTCAGAAAGGAATGCAAGAAGCTCTTCGTAGGACTTGACACCGGTAGCTTCTATATAAGGAATAAAGGTTTCCTTTCCTATCTCTACCGCCTTGTCGGGACGGAAGGTGGGAAGGACCTTCGTAGAGAAGCCAACCATCTTTTCGTGGTATTCGAGCGTGTCGAGCGGGTCGTCGGTCGTGCAGATAACCTCTACGTTAGACTTCTTTATAAGCTCTTGTGCGCGGAAATCATCTCTCTTAACGAGCTCGTTGCACTTGTCCCAGATTTCCTTGCAGTTTTTGGGTGTCATAGGCTCTTTGATTCCAAAGTAGCGGTCAAGCTCGAGGTGTGTCCAGTGATAGAGAGGGTTTCCTATAAGAACAGAAAGCGTTTCTGCCCACTTTACCCACTTTTCGTAGTCGTCCTTGTCGCCCGTTATGTATTCCTCGGGTACTCCGTTTGAACGCATCTGACGCCATTTGTAGTGGTCACCGCCCAAAAAGAGGTCGTACGTGCTCTTGAACTGATAGTTTTCAGCTATCATCTTGGGCTGAAGGTGACAGTGGTAGTCGATAATGGGCATATCCTTTGCATAATCGTAGAAAAGTTTTTTCGCAGTTTTGGTGCGAAGCATAAAATCATCTTTGATAAAAGCCATAGTAAAATCCCCTTATAAAATATTTACGAATATATTATACCACATATTTAAAATTAGTCAATCTTAAAAGAAAATTTTTATATTTAAAACAAAATATATTAAAAAATGGGAAAAAGTAGTGACAAAAGAAAAAAAAGGTGTTATAATGTATTTCGATGATTAATAATTTTGAAAGGATAAATATTATGGCAAAGATTATTACTTTCGGTGAATTGATGCTCCGTCTTGCACCCGAGGGATACTACAGATTCCTTCAGGCAGACAAGCTCGGTGCTACCTTCGGTGGCGGTGAGGCAAACGTTGCGGTTTCGCTTGCAAACTACGGTATGGACGCAAGCTTCGTTACCAAGCTTCCTAAGCACGAGATAGGTCAGATGGCAGTTAATTCGCTTCGCAAATACGGCGTAGACACCTCTATGATCGTACGCGGTGGTGAAAGAGTAGGTATTTATTATCTTGAAAAGGGTGCGAGCCAGCGTCCTTCCAAGGTTATCTACGACCGCGCATATTCGGCTATTGCACTTGCAAAGCCCGAGGACTTCGATTGGAAGAAGATTTTTGATGGCGCTGATTGGTTCCACTTCACAGGAATCACCCCCGCGCTTAACCCCACCGTTGCAGAAATCTGTCTTGAAGCTTGTAAGGCTGCGGCGGCAGCAGGTGTAAAGGTAAGCTGCGACCTCAACTACCGTAAGAAGCTCTGGACAAGAGATGAAGCAAGAGAAACTATGACCAAGCTTATGCCTTACGTAAACGTATGTATCTCAAACGAAGAGGACGCACACGACGTATTCGGCATCTCGGCAGAGAACACCGATATCGAGTCGGGTAAGGTAAACCACGAGGGATACAAGAGCGTTGCAAAGCAGCTTATGGACAAGTTCGGCTTCGAAAAGGTTGCTATCACTCTTCGTTCTTCTATTTCTGCAAACGATAATGACTGGGCAGCACTTCTTTACGACGGTAAGGATTACTGCTTCTCTAAGAGCTACCATATGCACATCGTTGACCGCGTAGGTGGTGGCGACAGCTTTGGCGGCGGTCTTATCTACGCGCTTCTTAACGGCTACGCTACTCAGGAAGCTATCGAGTTCGCAGTTGCAGCAAGCTGCTTGAAGCACTCTATTGAGGGTGACTATAACTGCGTTTCCGTCGACGAGGTTAAGTCCTTGGCAGGCGGCTCTGGCTCCGGACGCGTACAGAGATAACGAAAAAAAGAGAGCTGATTTTCAGCTCTCTTTTTTATTTACAAAGAAAAGCGGTTAAGGAAATTCCTTAACCGCTTTTTGTCGCCTTGATAAAGGCTTCTTATTTAAGTTCTGAAAGAATTTTGTCAACTATTCTTGTCATTTGTTCGAGCTTGCTTTCGATATCCACGACAAGCTTCAATTGGTTTTTCGCTCTTACGAGGTTATGCTCGGGGAATGCCACCTTGAAATAGGTATCGCCGTTTATGTAGTCACCGAGGAATCTTATACCGCACTCGTAGGTGAGAAGCAAAGCGGAGAAGGGCAGAAGCTCAATTTCCTTTTTGGTGAGCTTTGTATGTACGGCAGAAAGGAATCCGCGAGTAAAGCTCTCAAACTTGTCAAGCTCAAAGTAAACGCGGGATAAGTCATCTTCATCTTCCGATGCAGATGAAGCACCGAAGCGCAAAGCATCGCCGAAGTCGTAGAGAAGAGAGCCCGGCATTACGGTATCAAGGTCGACAACACAGACGAAATCGCCCGTTTCCTTGTCGAAAAGAATATTGTTAAGCTTGGTGTCGTTATGAGTAACGCGAAGCGGTACGGTGCCCTTCGCCATTTCCTCAACTACGACCTCGCTCGCCTTTTCGTAGGAGAGTGCGAGCTCGATTTCCTTTTTCGCATTCTCTGCGCGTCCCGAGAGATTGTCATTTACCGCCTTTTTAAAGTCGGCAAAGCGCTTTTTCGTGTTATGGAAATTTGGAATTACCTCTATAAGTGAGGATGCGTCGAATGAGTCGAGAATGTTCTGGAATTCACCGAATGCAAGTCCTGCCTTGCCCAAAATCTCATTATTTGAAAGATCGTGGGATATAGCGTCAACAAAGTTATACATACGGAAGTATTCGCCCTCGTAAACGACGTGATTTTTACCGTCGGAGGCGGAAATTACCCTGATAACTCGCGAAGGATCGTAATTCGGCTCACCTTTTTTATATTCCGATATATATTCGGTGACGAGCGAAATATTGTTCATAAGCCCTTCGGGGTTTTTGAAGATAGACTTATTTATTTTCTGAAGAATGAATTTCCCCTCGTTTGCAGTTACGAGATAGGTATCGTTTATATGTCCGTTTCCGTAAGGTATCAGGTCTTTTTCGCTATTTACTGTAATAGGGAAAAGCTTCGTCACGCTTAGTGCATTATATGCCATAGTAAACCCCTTTGTTTGTAAGATCAAGTATAGCCTTTTTTACGTCCTCAGCGTCTTCCTTATAGGTCACGCCGTACCATTTTTCCTCTGATTTGAGAACGCGGAACTTCGCACCCTCGTTTTGTATCATATCGTCGATAATGAAGGGCAGACAGAACTCGCTCTTCAAGGGATTTTCGTGCTTTTCGGAGAGGAAGGAATAAAAATCTCTTTCCAGCTTATCGAAGAAATTCAAATCAAGTCCCCAGAGGTTCATAGAAACGGTGGTTTCAAGAGGAATACCGCTGTTCTTGTCAAGAGAGAAATGCTCGGTGACGCTCTTCAAATATCCGTTTTCTACCTCGCATACGCCACGGCTTACAGTTCCGCTTTCGGAAAGCGTCTTTCCAAGCTCAAAGCCGACCATACAGAGCTTTTCGTCGGAAACGAGCTGATCGTGGATAAGCTTGTATGAAGAAACGCCGTAATAGTCGTCGGAATTTATAACTGCGAAGGGGGTGTGTATCTTATCCTTTGCGCAGAGAATAGCGTGTCCCGTACCCCAAGGCTTCGTTCTTCCCTCGGGAACTACGAAGGGAGCGGGAATCTTATCTACTTCCTGAAAAGCGTATTCTACGTCGATATGCTTTTCTATACGCTTACCTGCCATTTCGCGAAAATCGCGCTCAATTTCCTTTTTTATAATAATGACTGCGCGGTCAAAACCTGCTCGTACTGCATCGAAAACAGAGTAGTCGATGATTGCTTCGCCACAAGGGCCTAAGGGCGCCATTTGTTTGAGACCGCCGAAACGGCTTCCCATACCTGCCGCCATAATCACAAGCGTAGTTTCATTTTTCATAAAAAATCCCCCAAACCGTAATTTTAAACTAATTGACAAATTTATCTTATTATGATATATTATACAATATATAATGCTTAATTGCAACAAATAAAATTAGATTTTTTTATCAAAATATTAGGTTTTGGATAAAAATTCTATGAAATTGGAGAAAAGATGGCAAAGTATACGTTATGCGTACCCGAATGTAGAATAAACATACGGTCATTATGCACCGCCTTTGAGATTCAAAGAAATAAAGGCTTTTATTTTGCGGGAGAAGCGCATCCCTTCTGGGAGATGGTGTGCGTCCTTGACGGTAGCGTCGGTGTCACGGCAGATAATGAAATATATAAGCTTTCGGCAGGACAGGTGGTTTTCCACAAGCCTATGGAATTTCATAGACTGTGGTCCGACGAGGGCACTGCGCCTATTATATGTATTTTTTCATTTAACGCGACTAAAATGCCCGCCCTTGACGGTAGTGTCTTCTCTTTAAGTCTACATAATCAACAGCGTATAAAGCGCGCGCTTTCGCTTTTTCTCGAGAATTACGAAGTAGAAAAAGGACATATAAAGAGTGTAAAGCCCGGTAGAGAAAACGAGGCGTATTCAGCCGTCTGCTATCTCGAATATCTCGTTTTGTCAATAAGCTCTCAAAAGCCCGACACAATGCCCGAATCTACCGACCCGAGCGCAAAAAAGTATGCAGAAATAGTAGGCGTAATGAACAAAAATATAGGCTCGCGTCTTTCTCTTGACGAGATAGCGTCGCTTTGCAATATGAGTGTGTCAAATCTTAAAAAGGTGTTTTTCCGCTATTCGGGACAGGGAATTGCCGAATATTTTAACGAAATGAAGATAAGACGTGCTATTATGATGATGAGCGAGGATAAAACCGTCAAGGAAATATCCTCGGAGCTCGGCTTTTACGATCAAAATTATTTCAGTACAGTATTCAAGAGAATAACGGGAAAAAGTCCCGTAAAGTATAAAAAAGACGTTATGAGAGGTGAGTATTCGTGACGAAAATCCTTATTCGGCTGTTTGTCAAGGATTATAAAAACGTAAATAATAAAAAAGTACGAAGCGCGTACGGCACGCTTTCCAGTATCGTCGGTATCGTCGTGAACTTTTTGCTTTCGCTTGCAAAATTTTTGGTCGGTATCGTATTCGGCTCAATAGCTATCAGCGCTGATGCTATAAACAATCTGTCCGACGCAGGCTCGTCGCTTCTCTCTCTTATAAGCTTCAAGATTTCCTCGAAGCCCGCAGACAGAGAGCACCCCTTCGGCCACGCGAGAATAGAGTACGTCGCGTCTATGATAGTTTCGTTTTTGATAATACACATAGGCCTTTCGCTTCTCGTCGATTCGGTTGAAAAGATTATAACCCCCCAGACTACCAAATTCAGTATACTTTCGGTCGTCGTGCTTTGCATTTCCATTCTTACGAAGCTATGGCTTTACTTTTTCAACGTCAGAATGGGAAAAGCGATAGATTCTCAGGTTTTGCGCGCGACGGCGCTTGATAGCCTGTCCGACACCGTTTCCACCTCTGCCGTTCTCGTATCGGTGCTTTGTCTGCACTTTTTCAACGTTGATATAGACGCATACGTAGGAATTCTCGTCTCGGGCTTTATTATGTTCTCGGGCGCAAAGATACTGAACGATACGAAAAACTCTATTCTCGGTGAAGCGCCCCCGCACGAGACCGTGGACGCTATAAAGGGCATAGTTTCCGAATATCCCGAGGCTATCGGTATACACGATATGATAATCCATAGCTACGGCGCGAATAACACGATAGCGTCCTTTCACGTCGAGGTTGACGGAAGTAAGGATATATTCAAAAGCCACGATACGATAGACAATATTGAGAGAAGAATAAGGGAAGAGCTTGGCATTGAATGTACCATTCATATGGACCCGCTTATCACCGACGACGAGAGGATAAACGCCTTGCGCGATATGGTATCGGAGCTTATTTCTGAAATCGACTCTCGTATGCTGATCCACGATTTTCGAGTAGTAGAGGGAGAAACCCACACAAACCTTATTTTCGATATATGCACCCCGTTTGAAATAACTATGACAAACAAGGAGCTTGTCGAGCTCGTGTCGCGAAGAATAAATGACGTTGACAACACGCTCTTTGCGGTCATACAGATAGATAGAGAGTAAAGCTTAGTTTACAAAAAGGAGAAAAATATGGAGCTTCTATACCTGATTGAAAAAATAAGATTTCCATTGCTCGACAAACTTATGCTTATCATCACCGAGCTTGGAAACGAAACGCCCTTCTTGGTTTTTGCCTTTGTCGCCTTCTGGTGCATTGACAAGTATTTCGGCTATTATCTCGTTTCCGTCGGTCTTGTCGGTACGGGCGTAAACGCCTTTTTAAAGTCTATATTCAGGATTCCTCGCCCGTGGGTGTTAGACCCCGAATTTACAATAGTCGAGGAAGCGAGAGAGGCGGCGACCGGCTATTCCTTCCCTAGTGGACATACACAGACTGCTTGCACCGTATTCGGTACGAGCGCAATCTATGCAAAAAGGAAGAATCTCACTATCTTTTGTATCGTAATGATAGCGTTAGTAGGCTTTTCGAGAATGTATCTTGGAGTACATACCCCGCTTGACGTGGCGGTATCGCTTGCCGTTTCGGCTATTTTGCTTTCCTTCTTCTACCGACTCATAAAGCGCTATGAAAAGGACGATAAAAAAATGTTCTACGTCCTTCTTTCGTTTGCTTTGTTCTTCATTTTGTTTCTCGTATACGCGATTTTGGTGTATGATGAGACAGACCCCAACAGTGTTTCCACACTCAAAAATGCATATAAGCTTCTCGGTACGGTTATAGGCGTAGTGCTTTCCTTCATTATGGACAGAAAGGTTACTCGCTTTGAAACAAAGGCGAAATTGCCCGCGCAGATAGTAAAGATCGCACTCGGCTTGGGTATAGTGCTTCTTTTGAAGATATATCTGAAAAAACTGCTCATCCTTGTTTTCGGAGACCTCTTCTTCACCACCGAAACCGTCAGATATCTTATACTCGTCTTCGTCGGATGTGGACTTTACCCTATGACGTTTAAGTATTTAAACCGACTTTTTTCAAAAAAGCTGAATAAACAAAAAAGAGCGACCTCAAACGAGGTCGCTCAATGCTTTTTTATTTGTTAAAGATTTCCTTCATTTCATCAGCGTTCAGAATGGAAAGCGGGAAAAGAATGCAGTTTCCGTTTACGTATTCGGAATTCTGAGCGTCCTTTATAAGACCCTTAAGGGTTTCGCTTCCGTCCTCGGATATTGCCTTCTGAAGCTCTTTGTCAGAGCCGAATTCAAGAACCAATGCAATAGAGGGAAGGATAGTTCCGTTTTTGCTGAATGCGTGAACAGTGCAGGATATTTCACCTTTTTCAAGCTCTGCGGTGATAGCCTTGGTAGTGGTGTCATTCTCGTCTGCTTTAATATATGTATAACCGTTCTTTTCAAAGTTGCTCTTTATACCGCCAAAGGAGCTACAAGCAACCAAGGTGAACAGGGTAACGAGAATCAAAGCCAAACATAAAATTCTTTTCGTATTTTTCATAAAAAATACCTCCATGATGATTTTTGACAGGATTCTGTCTATATATATGTTAACATATATTTTTCGATTTTTCAAGGGGGTGGGGAAAATAAGTTAGAAAAATCGGTGGGAAAGTATTATTTCTTTTCCGCTTTTTTCTTTTCCTCTTTTGCTTTCTTCTTTTCCTTTTCGCTCTCTTCTTTTGCCTTCTTTTTTTCTTTTTCTGCCTTCTTTTCGGCTTTTTCTTCATCCTTTTTTTCGGATTTTTTGGACTTTTTGTCCTCTTTTTCGATTTCTACTTCTTCGGGGTAGAAGGCGGAAATGATTCTCTCTGCGACGAGTCTTTCTGCGACAGAGGATAGTGAAAGCGAAAGAGCTACCTTCAAAAGCTCGTTCTTTTCCGTATCGGTGACAGAAATGCTCTCAAACCGAGATGCAATATCACGCTGAATCTCTACAAATTCCTTGTAAAGCGCCTCGGTCGAGCTTTCATCCTTCAATGAAGAGAGCAGAAGCGACGCGTCGTTTATAGAGAGAGCCTGCTTTATCGAGCAGAGCATATAAAGAGATGCGAGCTGATCCTTGTTATAGCGCTTTTGGTTTGAGCGCTCTATGTGTCCGCTTTTTGCATAGTTATTTATCATATTCGAGGTGATTATCGGATTTTCCTCGTCCTTTTCCTGTAAGGCGAGCTGACGGCGAAGATAGCTCGTCACCTGATCCATATACAATTCGATGTCGGGAAGAAGCGTCCAGTCGGTCGCCTTGAAGGAAGAAAAACGGTCGAGCCATTCCTTCAAATCGTTCATTTTATCCATATTAAAAAAATCCCTTCTAGGTATAAAATTTTTGTTTTTGGAAATACTTTCAGAGTAAATGTCATATGACGTAGTTTACAATACCATATAACATTTTAACATGAATAATTTGATATGTCAAGGATAAAAGAGGATATGCAGAAAATAGAAATACTCGGCACAAAAATACACAAGGTGAAAAAAGAAGAAGCGCTCGAATTGGCAGAAGAGCTTATAATTTCAGAAAAAGGCGGTATGATATTTACGCCAAACCCCACGATTATAGAATATGCAAAAGGCGATAAAGAGTTTTTGCGGATTCTCAATTCAGCTTCGCTTTCTCTTTGTGATGGCATCGGTGTTTCTATTTCTTCGCTTGTACTCGGAAAGGGAAGACTTTTGCGTGTGTGCGGTGTGGATTTTGGAGAAGCGCTTGCGCGTCTGTGCGCAGAAAAGGGGTATTCCTTATACCTTCTCGGCGGAGAAGAGGGCGTAGCCGATGAAGCTGCGAGAAATCTTGTTTCGCTTTATCCGCGTCTTAAAATCGCAGGGACACACGACGGATATTTTGAAGACGAGTGGGAGGTTGTTTCTGAGATTTCACTTTCGGGTGCAGAGGTATTATACGTCTGTCTCGGCTCACCTAAGCAGGAAAAATTTATTTATTATAATCAAAAGTATCTTCCCGACGTTTTGATGCTTGGACTTGGGGGAAGCATTGACGTCTATTCGCATAATAAAAAACGGGCGCCGGTTTTTTTGCAAAAAATAGGGCTTGAATGGGTATATAGAATGGTAAAAGAGCCGAAAAGGCTTAAAAAGGCGAAGGTCTTTTCCTTTGTTTTTTCGGTATTTTGCGAGCGCTTTGGCATAAAAAAGTGTCAAAAAAGCGAGGGAAAACTTGCAAAAAAAGTATAAACATCACAAATTTGATAAAAATTACACAATCCTCTTGTAAAGTCGAAAAGTTTGTGTTATAATAAGTAACTGTGAAACCTTAAAAAATTTTTTTCTTATATGGAGGAAATCAAAATGGCAGTTAAAGTTGCTATTAACGGCTTTGGCCGTATCGGACGTTTGGCATTCCGTCAGATGTTCGGCGCAGAGGGATACGAGGTAGTTGCTATAAACGACCTTACCAGCCCCGCTATGCTCGCGCATCTTTTGAAGTATGACACCGCGCAGGGCTCTTACGTAGCTCAGGGACACACTGTTGAATACAAGGATTCCGTTCTTGCAGAAGACGGAAAGACCGTAGCAGTTCCCGGTTCTATCACCGTAGACGGTAAGGAAATCACCATCTACGCTTGCCCTAAGGCTCAGGATCTTCCTTGGGGAGAGCTTGGCGTAGACGTAGTTCTCGAGTGCACAGGCTTCTACACCTCAAAGGCTAAGTCGCAGGCTCATATCGATGCAGGCGCAAAGAAGGTTGTTATTTCCGCACCTGCTGGAAACGACCTTAAGACCATCGTTTATAACGTAAACAATCAGGAGCTCACCGCAGAGGATACCATCATTTCTGCAGCTTCCTGCACCACCAACTGCTTGGCTCCTATGGCTAAGGCTCTTAACGATGCATACCCGATCAAGTCCGGTATCATGACCACCGTTCACGCTTACACCGGTGACCAGATGGTTCTCGACGGTCCTCACAGAAAGGGTGACCTTCGCCGTGCAAGAGCAGCAGCTCAGAACATCGTTCCTAACTCTACCGGTGCTGCAAAGGCTATCGGTCTTGTTATCCCCGAGCTCAACGGCAAGCTCATCGGCTCTGCACAGAGAGTTCCTACCTGCACAGGCTCTACCACTATCCTCGTTGCAGTTGTTGAGGGTAAGGACGTAACTAAGGATAGCATCAATGCAGCAATGAAGGCTCAGGCTTCCGAGTCCTTCGGCTACAACACCGACGAGATCGTTTCTTCCGACGTTATCGGTATGAAGTACGGTTCTCTCTTCGATGCTACTCAGACCATGGTTGCTAAGATAGATGACAACACCTATCAGGTACAGGTTGTTTCTTGGTACGATAACGAGAACTCCTACACCAGCCAGATGGTTAGAACCATTAAGTATTTCGCAGAGCTCAACTAATTTAAGCTTGGAAATCAATTTTAAAAAACCCACAGTTTTTCTGTGGGTTTTTTCATTTTTTAAAACAAAAAGGGGGCATAAGCCCCCTTCGCCGTAACGAAGAATCTGATTTCGCTTTGTTTTAATTCTACGATTACTTGTTTTCGTTCTTGTTCTGGTTCTGGTTGTTCTGATTGTACTGCTTGTTCTGGTTGTTGTTCTGCTGATTCTGGTTATTCTGATTGTTGTTCTGATTGTACTGCTTGTTCTGGTTCTGATTGTTGTTCTGGTTATTCTGATTCTGATTGTTCTGCATCTTTTTTATCCCTTTTGTGTATTTGACCTATGGTCATAATTAAGTATTGCCCGATAATAAAAAATTATACGGCAAGCAAAAATAAAATAAAATTATAATAAAATATAGAAAAAATAGCAAAATCTATTGCATTTTTATAAAACATGTGCTATACTAACGACAGTATGAAGTATAAGACAGGAGAGTGGGCAAAACCCACTCTCTGTTTTATGTCAAAGACAAAGGAGAAAATGAATTGAAAAAGCAGAATATTGCTACGACGGTAGAAGAGCTTTTGCGCCCCACGATTGAGGGACTCGGCTATATGCTCTGGGATGTCGAATACGTGAAAATCGGCTCTGAAATGAACCTCACTATCACAATAGATAAGGAAGAGGGAATATGGATAAGCGACTGCGAGACCGTACACAGAGCGATAGACCCCATTCTTGACGAGGCAGATCCTATTGAGGACGCGTACCGCTTAAACGTATCGTCGAAGGGATTAGAGCCCGAGCTTCGCACCGACGCTCACCTGTCAGCCTCGCTTGGCGAGATAGTAGAAGTCAGACTTTTCGCCGCCAAAAACGGCAAAAAGGCATATATCGGCGTGCTTCTTGATTACGTTGCGCCTACGATTACACTCCTACTTGAAAACGATGAAAAAATAACCTTTGAAAAAAGCGAAGTTTCCAAAATTTCGATAAGATATATAGAAGAATAATAAAGAAAGGATGCAGTTTTTTCTGCATAATTGAGAAAAATAAGATGAATACCGAATTTTTTAACGCCCTTGACCTTCTTGAAAGCGAGAAGGGAATTTCCAAGCAGTATATGATGGAGAAGGTAGAAGCAGCTATGCTCAGCGCATTCAAAAAGGAGCTTGGCGGCAATACTAACGTAAGAATCCTCTTCGACGAAAAGAAGAAGGATATGAAGGTCTATCAGCAGAAGACCGTCGTTGAGGTTGTAGAAAACCCCGACGCCGAGATTTCTCTCGAGGACGCAAAGGAGATAAGCAAGCGCCATAAGCTCGGCGGTGTAGTCGAGTTTGAGCTTAAGCCCAAGAATTTCAGAAGACTCAGCGCACAGGCAGCTAAGCAGGTAATTATTCAGGGCATAAGAGAGGCAGAGCGCTCTAATATCGCCCGTGAATACGAAAACAAGAGAGAAGAAATAATTACAGCAATAGTTGATAAGGTAGACGATATAAACGGAAACCTTATTCTTGATACCGGCACGAGCCGCGCGACACTTCTTAAGTCCGAGCAGATCCCCGGTGATAATTTCAGAGTAGGCGACAGACTTAAGGTCTTCGTTACCGAGGTTAAGGGAAATGAAGCAAGAGGTCCTATCGTAACCCTTTCCCGTATCCATCCCAAGATGGTTCAGCGCCTTTTCGAGCTTGAAATTCCTGAAATTCAGGACGGCACAGTACTTATAAAGAGCGTTTCCAGAGACGCCGGCTCGCGCAGTAAGATAGCGGTTTGCTCAAGAGATGAAAACGTAGATCCCGTCGGAGCTTGTATCGGTAATAAGGGAATGCGTATAGGCGCTATCCTTGACGAGCTTGGAAACGAGAAAATAGACGTAATCAGATATGACGAGGATCCCGAGAAGTTCGTAGCTGCTGCTCTTGCTCCCGCTACCGTTCTTTCGGTAGAGCTTGAGGGTGAGCGCACCTGCAGAGTAAAGGTTTCCCCCGATCAGCTTTCCCTCGCAATAGGAAAAGAAGGACAGAATGCGAAGCTTGCGGCAAAGCTTACAGGCTATAAGATAGATATAAAGGCATAAAAGACAGATACAGGAGAATAACTTGAAACAAGCACAGAAGTTGAAGGAAAAGAAAATACCTACCCGTCGCTGCACAGGCTGCGGAGAGCATTTTCCTAAAAGTGAACTCATAAGAATAGTACGCTCCCCCGAAGGTGAAATCTCGCTTGATAAGACGGGAAAGAAATCGGGACGAGGCGCGTATATTTGTCCTGATCTCGCCTGCTTGAAAAAAGCGCGCAAGAGTAGTAGAATAGCTCAGAATCTCGAATGCGAGATTCCCGAAGGCGTATACGACGCATTGGAGGCGCAGCTTAGTGACAACTAATTCAGAGAAAAATCCGAATATGCAGAAAAAGAGCTTTTTGTCTATGCTCGGCATAGCAAAAAAGGCGGGAAAGCTCGTAATCTCGACCCCTATGGTGTGCGAGGCTATGGGAAAAAAGAAAAAGCCATACTTGGTAATAGTTTCGAGCGATGCGTCGGAAAGCACCAAGAAAAAGCTCATAACAAAAGCGGATTATTATAAGGTAAAGGTAATAGTTTCAACCGCTACGAAAGAAGAATTGTCACACAGTGTGGGAAAAGAATCTATTATAGCGACTGTGGCGGTCACCGATGAGAATTTAGCCACAGAACTTTTAAAACTGTCAGGAAAGGAAGTTTCCGAGCCCTCGGAAACAGGGATTTGAATATGGCATTAAGTAATAACGTAAAGCTTGCTCAACTTTCAAAGGATTTTAATATTAAAGCGAAGGATATGATAGAGTATTTGCAGTCTCTCGGTATCGAGAAGAAGACGGGTGCTTCTCTTGATGCAGAGGAAATGGAGGTATTCTTTCAGCATCTGACCATGGATAATCAGATTGTAAACATCAAGGATTATCTTGAAGGAAAGGCGACCATCGTTTCTGAAGAAAAGGAAAGAGCGAAGGAAGAAGCCGAGGAAAAGGCGAGAATAGAAGCAGAAGCTAAAGCAAAGGCAGAAGCTGAGGCGAAGGCTAAAGCAGAAGCAGAGGCTAAAGCGAAGGCGGAAGCTGAGGCAAAGGCTAGGGCAGAGGCTGAGGCGAAGGCTAAGGCAGAGGCAGAAGCAAAGGCAAAAGCGGAGGCAGAGGCAAAGGCGAAGGCTAAGGCTCAGCAGAAGCCGAAGCAGACCTTCAAGACTATTATTCCCACGACTCCTGCAAATTCAAATGCAGGTAATGGAGAATACGTAGCACCCAAAGCGCCTAAGACTCGTATAGTAGATACGAGAACCACGACAGTAGACCTTTCTAAGTATGATGAAAAGATAGACAGCAAGTACGTAAGCGGAATGTCCGACTTCCGTGCAGAGCGTCAGAAGCTTAAAAAGCAGGATAACAGAGGCACCGGAAAGGGCGCAAAGGAAAAGGACCGTTTCGCATCGGAAAAGATGAAGAAGCTCGAGGCAGAGATAGTAAAGAAGAAGCCTCTTTCCATCACTATTCCCGAGGAGATCACGGTAAGCGAGCTTGCTTCCCGTATGAAGAAGACCTCAGCAGAAATAATCAAGAAGCTTATGATGATGGGCGTTATGGCGTCTGTCAATCAGGTAATAGACTATGAGACCGCATACCTTCTTGCCGACGAGCTCGGAATTATCGCAGAGAAGGAAGTAGTCGTAACAATCGAGGAGCGTCTTTTCGACGAAACCCCCGATGATGAAAAGGATCTCGTTGAAAGAGGACCTGTCGTTGTCGTTATGGGACACGTTGACCACGGTAAGACCTCACTTCTCGACGCTATCCGTCACACCAGTGTAACCAAGGGCGAGGCTGGTGGTATTACCCAGCATATCGGTGCATATCGCGTTAACATAAACGGCAAGGATATGACCTTCGTCGATACCCCCGGTCACGAAGCATTTACCGCGATGCGTGCAAGAGGTGCGCAGGCGACCGATATCGCAATTCTCGTCGTCGCGGCAGACGACGGAATTATGCCCCAGACCGTCGAGGCAATAAACCACGCGAAAGCGGCGGGCATTGATATACTCGTAGCTATCAATAAGATGGATAAGCCCGAGGCTAACCCCGATAATATTAAGCAGGAGCTCACCAAGTACGACCTTGTTCCCGAGGAATGGGGCGGTGACGTTATCTGCGTGCCGATTTCCGCACTTACGGGTATGGGTATCGAAGACCTTCTTGAAAGCGTTCTTCTCGTCGCAGAGGTTAAGGAGCTTAAGGCCAATCCTAACAGACGCGCGAAGGGTATCGTAGTAGAATCCCGTCTCGACCACGGACGCGGACCTGTTGCTTCACTTCTCGTGCAGAACGGAACACTTTATACAGGTGACATTCTTATAGCAGGTACGGCAGTTGGTCGTGTCCGCGCTATGACAAACGATAAGGGAAAGATAGTAAAGGAAGCAGGCCCCGGTGTACCCGTAGAGGTTATCGGTCTTGCAGAAGTGCCTGAAGCAGGCGACGAGTTCAATGCCGTAGAGGATGAAAAGATGGCTCGTTCTCTTGCTGAGCAGAGAAGAGAAAAGGCGAAGCAGGAAGCATTTAAGGCTAATGCCCGCGTAAACCTCGACGAGCTCTTCTCTCAGATAAGTGAGGGTGTTAAGGACTTCAATATCATAGTAAAGGCAGACGTTGCAGGCTCGGTAGAGGCTGCCAAGGCATCACTTGTCAAGCTTACAAACGAAGAGGTAAAGGTGAACGTCATTCACGGAGCAGTCGGTGGAATTACCGAGAGCGACGTAATGCTCGCATCTGCATCAAATGCTATTATAGTAGGCTTCAACGTGCGCCCCGACAGAGGTGCGCTCGATTCCGCGAAGCTCCAGAACGTAGACGTACGTACCTACCGTATCATCTATGATTGCATAGAGGAAATTCAGGCAGCTATGAAGGGTATGCTCGCGCCTAAGTTCAAGGAAGTACTCATCGGTCATGCCGAGGTTAGACAGACCATTCACGTTTCAAGCGTTGGTACTGTCGCAGGTTGTTATATCACCGACGGTAAGATTACGAGAAATGCAAGCATCCGAGTTATCCGCGACGGTATCGTTATCAGGGAGGATAAGATGGCGTCCCTTCGTCGCTTCAAGGACGACGTGAAGGAAGTAGCTTCGGGTTACGAGTGCGGTATCACTCTCGAGCGCTTCAATGACGTAAAAGAGGGAGATAGATTTGAAGCCTTCATCATGGAAGAAATAGAAAGATAACAAATATTAAAGGCGAAAGCATCTAAATGCTTTCGCCTTTCTTTTTTCCTAAAAAGAAAAAAGCCGTGATTTTCACGGCTTTTGTTATTTAGTGGATTTATGCAAATACGCGGATCTTGATCATTCCGTCGATTGCCTTTAATTCTTCAAGCGCCTTGTCGGAGGGCTTGGAGGAAATCTCGACTATCGTGTAAGCGTAGTCGCCCTTTGAGCCGTTTGACATATTCTCAATGTTGAGGTTTTCGCTTGAAATAACCGAGGTAATGCTGTTAAGCACGTTGGGGATATTCTTATGAAGCAGGCAGATTCTCGCCGCACCGTTATGAGGAATGGATACGGAGGGGAAGTTTACACTGTTCTTGATATTTCCGTTTTCGAGGTACTCGTCGAGCTGATGAGCCGCCATAATAGCGCAGTTGTCCTCGGATTCGAAGGTAGAAGCGCCGAGGTGAGGAATGTTTATAATTCCGTCTACACCCACAGTTGCTTCGGTGGGGAAGTCGGTTACGTAAGACGCTACCTTGCCACTTGCAAGTGCAGCCTTCATATCTTCCGCGTTAACGAGGTCAGCGCGGGAAAGGTTTATAATTCTTACGCCGTCCTTCATCATAGAAAGCGTCTTTGCGCAGATGAGGTTCTTCGTCTGGGGAGTTGCGGGAACGTGAAGGGTTATGTAGTCACAGTTCTCGTAGATTTCCTCATAGGTAGCCGCCTTGTGAATAGAACGGGAGAGTCCCCAAGCACCGTTTACGGTTATATAGGGGTCACATCCGAACACCTTCATATCGAGGTGTCTTGCCGCATTTGCTACAAGACCACCGATAGCACCAAGACCGATAACCCCGAGTGACTTTCCTGCGAGCTCGTGTCCTACGAACACGCCCTTGCCTGCCTCGACGGCCTTTGCTACACCTTCAGTGCCCTCTAAGGATTTTACCCATTCAACACCGCCCGTAATGTTACGGGATGCCATAATGAGCGCCGCAATAGCGAGCTCCTTAACACCGTTTGCGTTTGCACCGGGGGTATTGAATACTACGATACCTTTTTCGGCACATTTGTCTACGGGGATATTGTTAACACCTGCGCCACAACGCGCGATAGCCTCAAGATTAGAGGAAAATTCCATATCGTGAAGTGATGCGGAGCGCACCATTATAGCGTCGGGATTTGCTTCGGTGTCGTTTACTACGTATTTGCTGCGGTCGAAAATATCTGTTCCGACAGCGGCGATTTTATTCATAAGCTTAATGGATTTCATAAAATCATCCTCCTATTAGGTTTTAGTCCTTGGGATTTTCCTTTGCGAACTTATCCATGAATTCAATAAGTGCCTCTACGCCCTCTTTAGGCATAGCGTTATAGATAGATGCGCGCATACCGCCGACGGAACGGTGACCCTTAAGGTTCTTAAGACCTGCGGCAGAAGCCTCTTTTGCAAACTTCGCGTCAAGGTCTGCATCGCCCGTTACGAATACTACGTTCATCATAGAACGGCACTTCTTGTCTACAGGCGCGATATAGTAGGACTGAGAATCGAGGTAATCGTAAAGAAGATTTGCCTTTTCCTCGTTTCTCTTCTGCATTTCTTCAAGACCGCCCATGTCGAGAATCCACTCGAATACGAGCTTAGCCATATAGATGCACCAGCAGGGAGGTGTGTTATACATAGAATCGTTGTCTGCCATAAGCTTGTAGTCAAACATAGAGGGGCATTCGGGCGGAACCTTTCCGATAAGGTCCTCGCGTACGATAACTATGGTAAGACCTGCGGGAGCGATGTTCTTCTGC
Organism: Eubacteriales bacterium; assembly: GCA_045654845.1. Lineage (GTDB taxonomy): Bacteria > Bacillota > Clostridia > Oscillospirales > CAG-272 > UBA1740. Next base: position 18,238 of record JAZOOB010000179.1, read on the forward strand.
GCGCCTGCGTAGATAAGACCAAACTTGGTAACGTCTACGGGCTCGGAGCAGATGCAGGAGGACATATCAGCGACAAGCGGAATGTTTCCTGTTTCGGGAATATAATGGAACTTCGTACCGTAAATAGTGTTGTTGAAGCAGATGTGTACGTAATCTGCATCGGGACGGAAGTCGTTCTGTGTGGTTTCGGGAATCATAGTGAAGTTACAGCCGGCACTTGAAGCCGCTACTGCGATATCACCGTATTTCTTCGCTTCCTGATAAGCCTTCTTTGAGAACTGACCGGAAATGATGTAGTCAGCGCACTTGTGCTCGGAGAGAAGATTAAAGGGAACAGCGGCGAACTGCGTGGAAGCGCCACCCTGCAAGAAGAGCACCTTATAATTGTCGGGAATGTTCATCAGGCGGCGAAGTGCTGCCTCTGCGCCCTGAATGATGGGCTCGTAATCCTTGGAACGATGACTCATTTCCATAACTGACATACCGCTATCGCCATAGCACATAAGCTCAGCGGAAGCTTTTTCGAGTACGCTTAAGGGGAGCATAGACGGACCTGCGGAAAAATTATAAACTCTTTTCATTTTTGCATTGCTCAAATGAGCAGAATCCTTTCATATAGTATTATAATAAGTAATTATATAACATTTTTTGAAAATAGTCAATGAAAATTTAAATAAAAGCGGATTTTTGGGCAATATATACAGTAAAGCTGCTTTTTATACAAACAAATTGGATATAATGTGCGCAAAAAAGAGAAAGTTAAAAAAAACAAAAAAATTGCGAAAAAAGTATTGACAAATCGAAAAAGAATTGATATAATATACAAGCGTTCTTCTGAGGAGGAAATGGCGGAATAGCTCAGCTGGCTAGAGCATTCGGTTCATACCCGACAGGTCGTTGGTTCAAATCCGACTTCCGCTACCAAGTTTATTCCGCGTCAGAAAAGCGCATATGGCCCGTTGGTCAAGCGGTTAAGACACGGCCCTTTCACGGCTGTAACATGGGTTCGATTCCCGTACGGGTCACCACCCGTAAAAAAGCACTCCGAGAAG
>JAZOOB010000180.1:0-2243 GCA_045654845.1 Eubacteriales bacterium
GGGTACTACGTTTGAAACTATAATAGAATCGGCTATGCCGCCCCCTATGCCAACAAGCGCCGATTTCTGTGCATCGCCGTAATTTTCAACACTGGTGCCGATAAATGCCTTCGCCCCAAGAGCCGCGCCGGCAAGTGCGGAAAGCTCGTCTTTAAGAGGCGCCTTTTCGCCTGCAAGCTTTACAGTAGAAAGAGTATCGAAAAGCTTTTCGCCACCGGGTGCTCTCGGAATAGAGATTGCGGGAGTCGAATTTACGCTATCGAGCAGATCGAGGTACTGAACTGCGCTCGCGTCGGTAAGAGCTGCCACGTCATCCTCGGCAATCTCTATCTCGCTTACCGCGTTAACGTATCCGAACACGGGAGTGTAAATACCTATCACGATAACACAAGCGACGAGCACGCCTATAAGCGCGCCGAAAAGACGGTTTACGGGAATTGCCTCGCCCTTATCCTTAAAAATTCTTTTAAGTACAGCGTAAATAATAAGGCTGAAGAGCAAAAGAAGGAGAAATACTACGAGATAAACGAGAGGTCTTGCCAATGCCGTCACAAGCGCTTCGGGGGTAGCTGCAAGTGCAGGCATAGATGATATTGCCTCTTTGGTAATTCCGTTGCCCTCAATTAACGAAAAAACAAGATTCTCTATCGGAGCATAAGCAGCCTTCACCACGATAGCCGAAACAGGTATCGCAAGGAAGAATGCAACAAGCACCGAGCCGAGCTTGAAGGCGGACTTGAGAGTTTTTCTCAAAGTGCCGAAAAGCACAGCCAAAAGCAATATAAGAATTGCGGGGGCTGAAACGATAAGATTAATCATAATGATTCTCCTTTTTGCGTTTTTTATTTCTAATTTTTATTTAAATACATCAACCAACTCCATTATATACCTTTTTTCTTTTTTGACAATGGTTTTTAATATATTTTATATATTAAGTGCAAAAAAGACCGCCTCGATGAAGCGGTCTTTAAATATTTTTAATCGAAGCATGCCGAAATGGCTCTTTCATTCGCTTTTTTGTCGGGCTGTATCGCGTATATGACGTATCTTCCGAAAATCATGACGCGGGAATTTTCCTTTACCGAATAGCTTTCGCTCTTTTTTGTCTCACAAATAAGAAAAATTCGCCTGTGGCACATTTTTGCGACACTTTCCGCGTCGTTGTTGCCGTAGCATAGAAATATACCGACCTCGCAGAAATTATCAATTGAGGAGGAAAGATATATAGCGCATTCTTCTATCTTGTCTCTTTCGCTCCTTTTATCCGCGCCGTCGTACAGTGAGGAAAACAGCTCCGGTGAAAGATAGCCGTCCTCCCATTCCCTTGCGTCGCTTAAATAAAGCGCACCCGAAAAAAGCCCTTTATACGAGCGCGAATATTCTTCAAAGATATCCCGACACGACCTTTTCGCATTACAGGAAAAAAGCACGAGGCAGGATAGAAAAATCAGAAAAAGCTTTAAAAACCGCCCTTTCATTTTCTCGCCCCCTTCCCTTTTTCAGTATATTAAAGGGCTCAGTCGAATATTCCCGTCACAAGAGACGAAGCTTCTTTGCTATTCTGTATTTGCAGTTTCTCTTGCGCTTCTTATATGTGCCTGCCGCCATATAGTAAAGCTGGGTCCTTCGGTGTCCGACACCGTTTCCTATATCCTCGCGTATATTGTTTATTATCGCGGGCTCACACTCCTCGGTAAGAGATGCGTCTATTACGTCGTTTAAATATCGGTAGTACTGCAAGGTATCCTTGTCAATTTCATTCTTTTCAATTTCCTTCTTTCTTCTGTCGTAATCTCCGCAGAGCGCCACGACCATTCTGTTTACCTGTAAGGGAAGTATTTTTTCCGTCTGCTCGCTTCTGAATTCTGTCGTTCTCATCTTGTTTTTCCTTTCTTTTTCGTCTTGTTTTGTTTACTTCCGTAGTGTTTTTGAAAAGTTTAGTTTACAAAATCCGCCTAAAATCAAACGATTCCGCGATTTGTGAACCATATTGACTCGTCGAGCTCCTCCTTCAATGCATCCAAGCTTTCAAAGAGCTTAGCGCATTCATTATAGGTCTGCTCGGTCTCTTCAAAAAGCGAAGAAAGCTTCTCGGAAAACTCGTTTTCTTCCTGTGCTTCTCCTTCTGCTTCGGCACTCTTCATTTCGCCTATAGCGCCCTTCATGCTCTCTCTTGCGTCATCAAGCGCCCTTATCTTTTTGTTCGCTTCACGAAGCGCGCTTTTTACGCACAGAATGTCCTC
>JAZOOB010000181.1:0-1995 GCA_045654845.1 Eubacteriales bacterium
GCAAAAAGCTCTCCCCTAACCGAAGAGGGCGTAAAGGCACAGCTTTCTAAAATGGGAAACACCTTCTTTTCACTCGAAAAAGAGGATATTTCTCTTTCTCTTGAGGACGGGCTCAACCTACCTATATCCGCTATCAATCTCCTTCGAAGAACGGCGTCGGAAAAGCTGACCGATTTGCTTTCCAAGAAAGAAGAAAGCAATATACCCGAAAGCACGAAGAAAAGAGTCCCTGCCCCCCGTTTTTCAAGTCTGAAAACGGCGCTTTGCTTTAAATTTGAGCAATACGAGGCGATAAAGAGCTTCGACTTTGATATTATCTATCTGCCCGTAACCGAATTTAAAGAAGACCGAGAAAATCCAAACGGCGTATATATTCCACCCGTAATCACGGAAAACGAGCTTGACACGGTCACGCGCCTTTTAGAGCGCGCAAAAGAGCTTGGCGCTACCTACGCCCTGCTTGGAAATATTTCGCACTTTGCACTTGCAGAAAAGATAGGTCTTATCCCGACGGGCGATTACAGACTCAATATTATGAATGCAGAAACAAAAAAGGTCTATCGCGATATGGGTGCAGTGAGATGCATTTTATCACCCGAGCTTACCCTACCTCAAATGCGCGATATAAAGGCAGACCCCATCGTCTACGGAAGAATTCCTCTTATGCTTCTTGAACGTTGCTATATGAAGGAAAACTTCGGCTGTAAAAAATGCGCAGAGTGTCAGATAACCGACAGAAAGGGCGTAAAATTCCCTCTTGTACGCGAATTTGAGCACAGAAATCTGCTACTAAACAGTAGTGTCACCTATATGGGCGACAAAAAGGACCAGCTCCTTTCTTTTGGCATAAAGGGCGGACATTTCATCTTCACGACGGAAACGAATGATGAATGCAAAAAGGTTCTTTCTGCTTATGAAAAGGGCGCACCCTATCCCCTGAATCACACTATAAGAAGAATAAAAAAATAAAGGAACAGTATGGAAAATACGTTTTTAGAAAACAAAATAGTCCTCGCATCTGCCTCTCCTCGAAGAAAGGAAATAATGCAGAAAATGGGACTCTCCTTTGAAATTATCACCTCCGACGTAGACGAAACTATGCCCGACGGCACACACCCTCTTGAAATAGCGAAGATGCTCTCAAGACGAAAGGCAGAGGCGGTAAGTGAGCTTTGTGATACCAACACAATCGTCGTCGGCTCTGATACGCTTCTGGAATTCAACGGTCTACCCTTGGGAAAGCCTGAAAGCGAAGAGCACGCGCTTTCTATGTTAAATTCCCTTTCGGGCGAAAAGCACTACGTACACACTGCTATCACGGTAATTTACAATGGAAAAATACTGACCGATGCCGACAGTACGGCGGTGTTTATGAAGCCCTTTTCAGACGAAGAGGCGAGGGCATACGTAGAAACGAAGGAATGCATGGATAAGGCGGGATCGTACGCCATTCAAGGCATTGGCGGTGCGCTCGTCGACAGAATAGAGGGCGAATACGATACAGTCGTAGGACTTTCATCAAAATTGCTTTTAAATATGCTAAAAGAGATCACAAAATGACAAAGAAAGAAAAGAAAGAGAGACTTTCTCTCATTGAAAAGGAATTGGAAGCGCTCTATCCCGATGCCACCTGCTCTCTTGAATACGAGGGCGACCCTTGGAAATTGCTCGTTATGGGACGGCTTTCCGCACAATGCACCGACGAACGAGTCAATATCGTTTGCCGAGAGCTTTTTCGTGAATTTCCCACCGCAGAATCACTCGCTTACGGTGATATTTCAAGAATTGAAGAGCTCGTCAAGCCCTGCGGTCTTTATCATATGAAGGCGAAGAGCATAAAGGAAGCCTCGCAAAAGCTTATAGAGAACTTTGGCGGAATTCTTCCCGACACTATGGAAGAGCTACTTACCTTCTCCGGTGTCGGCAGAAAGATAGCAAATCTTCTGCTCGGTGACGTCTTTCATAAGCAGGCGATAGTGACCGACACTCACTGTA
>JAZOOB010000182.1:0-2366 GCA_045654845.1 Eubacteriales bacterium
CCTCAAAAAGAAGTGCCTTTAAAATCTCGCCAATCTTTTTTCCGTCCTTTATTCCAAGTGTGATAAGGTCGTTTCCATTGATAGCCAAGTCAGAAATAGAGCAGGCTTCGCTATTTGCTTCTATCGAAGAAAAGTATTCCTTCAATACCTCGGTGTCCGTGCAGTTTGCTTCGAGGTATTCAAAATAATACGCAAAGATATCCTTTCCTACCTCGAAAATCAGTTTCTTCATTTCAGCCTTGCTCTGTGGAATTTCCTGCTTTGCCAAATAATGAAGCGCAAGACAATCCTTCTTGTCTGCATTAGAAAACTTCAATTGCGACAAAATTTCGTTTGCTTCAAATGCGGACAAATGATTTAAAAGAATAGCATATATTACCGTAAGAGAATGAGGGAAATGCGAAAGCTCCTTAATTTTTCTCTTTACGTCACGGAAAAGCTCATGTGAAATCTCCGAAAGAATATCATTATATTTAATTATTACTTCTTTCGCGTTTTCGCCAAGAAAAAGCTTGTCAAGCTCTACTGAAATTCTTTCTGCCGAGATTTTTTTGAGCAGTTTTGCATTTTTTCTCGCGCTTTTCTCTGTATTTTTCTCAATATCAAAGGAAAGTGCCGAGGAAAATCTGAGTGCCCGAAGAATGCGCAAGGCATCCTCTTCAAATCTCTTGTCTGGCTCTCCAACGGCTCTTATAAGCCTATCGTTTATATCGTTCACGCCGCCGCAATAGTCGACAAGACCTTCTTTATTATAAGCCATAGCATTTATTGTAAAGTCGCGTCGTTTTACGTCTTCTATAAGGCTACGAGTAAAAATTACCTCTTCGGGATGTCTATTATCAAGATAGTCGCCATCTATTCTGTACGTGGTTATCTCTACAGGATTTTTATCAACGAATACGGTAATTGTCCCGTGCTTTAATCCCGTTTTTATTACCTTGTAATCAGAAAAAACGGAAAGCATTTCATCAGGGGTAGCACTTGTAGTCATATCAAAGTCGCTCGGCTCTCTGTCCATCAAAAAGTCGCGCACACAGCCTCCGACCACGTACGCTTCATATCCGTTTTCTTTAAGTAAATTTATAATTTCTTCTATGTGGTAAGGGATAATATACTCTTTCATTTTCTCTCCAAAATACTTTATCTGATTCCCTAACTAAATGATAGCATATCTTTTCTCAAATATCAATTAAATTATAATAAAAACTTGACAAATATAGTAAAAAGTATTATTATAGTAATGTTATATTTATATTAATTTGAAGGAAATTAAAATGCCAGAAGCCATTTTTATAATAAAAGGTGTCCTTAGCGAATGTCTTCATTTGTTTATACACACTTTAAAAGACACCATACATTTGTTACCCTTTTTGTTCTTGTCCTATATTTTGATGGAATTCATTGAGCATAAGACGAGTGACAAGATGCTGCATGCTATGCAGCACTCGGGTAAATTCGGACCGATTATAGGCGCGCTCACAGGACTCGTACCACAGTGCGGCTTCTCTGCACTTGCAGGCACTTTATATGCAGGAAAGCTCATAACTATGGGAACGGTGGTAGCGGTATTTCTCTCCACCTCTGATGAAATGATCCCTATAATGATTTCCAAAAGCGTTCCTTTTAGAAACATCGTACTTATTCTCGGTGTGAAGCTGCTTATTGCTTTGCTTGTGGGATTTATTATAGATATTGTTTTCCACACAAAAACCAAGGCAGAACACCATCATCACGAAATCGAAGAGTTTTGTGACCACGAGCACTGTCACTGCGAAAAAGGAATTTTCCGTTCATCTCTTTATCACACTCTTCACGTATTTCTTTTTATATTTATAGTTTCCTTTGTGCTTAATATAACGCTTCATTATATAGGCGAGGACAAGCTTGCGACCTTCTTGGTTGAAAAGCCTATCATAGGACAGGCTTTTTCGGCACTTATCGGTCTTATTCCAAACTGTGTATCCTCCGTACTTATAACCGAGCTCTTCGTACAGGGCACGATTTCTGCAGGCTCCATGCTTGCAGGACTTCTTGTAGGTGCAGGCGCAGGCCTTTTGGTACTCTTCCGCACGAACAAGCACATAAAGGAAAACCTCTTTATTATCGCTATTCTTTATTTCGTAGGACTCGTCTTTGGAATCCTTTTGGATGCACTTTCCTTCGGCAGTCTTTTGATATAAGATAGAAAAAAATCGGTGAGTTCGAGACCTTCCTCACCTAAAACAAAACTAAAGGAGCAAAAAAATGAAATCGCAAAAAATTAAAAGCCTTACCCTTAGCGCGATGATAGCGGCGCTGTACGTTTTACTCACCTACGTGTCCCATCTTTTCGGCATGGCAAGTGGTGCTATACAGGTGAGACTGTC
>JAZOOB010000183.1:0-12154 GCA_045654845.1 Eubacteriales bacterium
CCGACCTTCTCACGAAGCTGGTTTATAAAGATTACGATACAGTTGCTCTTTGAGATAACGCTTGTGAGCTTTCTCATCGCCTGCGACATAAGTCTTGCGTGAAGACCTACGTGAGATGCACCCATCTCGTCGTCGATTTCCTGCTTAGGTACGAGTGCGGCAACCGAGTCGATTACTATTACGTCGATTGCACCCGAGCTTACGAGAGCCTCGGCGATTTCGAGCGCTTGGTCACCCGAGTCGGGCTGAGAAACGAGAAGCTCGTTTATGTTGACGCCCAAATGCTTTGCATAGATAGGGTCGAGCGCGTGCTCTGCGTCGATAAATGCCGCTTCACCGCCCACCTTCTGCACCTCTGCTATAACGTGAAGTGCAACGGTGGTCTTACCTGACGATTCAGGACCAAAGATTTCTATAATTCTGCCCTTCGGCACACCGCCGATTCCGAGTGCAGTATCGAGTGTGAGTGAGCCTGTGGAAACCGCGCTTACGTTCATATTGAGGTTTTCGCCAAGGCGCATTATAGTGCCCTTTCCGCAGGTGCGCTCTATTCTTGCTATTGCTGTTTCAAGAGCGGCTTTTCTATTGTTCGAAGGAACTTCGCTTGCTACTGTTTTTTTCTGTGCCATTTTACTGCTCCTTTATTTTTTCATTTACGTTTTCGATATTTAATCAGAGTGTTACCTGAATAGCGCCATTCTGACGGATGTTGAGCATCATGCAAGAGCCTTCGCCGAATACCGAGTCGATAAGCGCTACGTAGTCGGCAGCGTATTCATTCTTGACAAATGCCTGTATAGTACCTGCAAAGCCGCCACCATGTACGCGCCAAGCACAGTTTTTGCCGGAAAGTGCGCCGTCGGTCACGCAAAGAGCGAGAGAAAGTCCCTGCTCGGACGGATTTATCGTGGTATATACGTTCTGAAGATACTTGAAGCTGGAATCTCCCGAATCAAGAATTCCGTCAAGGAAAGCCTTTACGTTTTCATCTTTAAGCGCAGAGGCGATTTTTTGTACTCTGTCGTTTTCACGAATAAAGTGAATAGCGCGGAGAATAGCTCTGTCAGAGGTCACCTTGCGGAGAATAGGCGCGTTTTCTACTACCTGTGCTTCGGTGATTCCGCGAAGCACGTTTTGTGAAAAGAAAGCGGCTACCTTCTTCATTTCATCGGGCACCGACGCATAGTCGGCGTTGAGGTCTGCGTGATTTCCCTTTGTGTTTACTATGCAGAGAGAGTATCCTGCATCGTCAAGAGAAAATTCGATGGGGTCGACGACAGGGTTTTTGGGATCGTTAAAATCTATGTAGACGAATCCACCGACAGCGCACGCCATCTGGTCCATAAGTCCGCAGGGCTTGCCGAAATACTCGTTTTCGGAATACTGCGCTATTTTAGCGAGCTCTTCGTTTGGAATCTTTCCGTCGTTATAGAAATGGTTCATAATGTTTCCTACCATTACCTCAAAAGCGGCAGAGGAGGAAAGTCCCGAGCCCTTAAGCACGTGGGTAGTGGTATAGGCGTCAAATCCGCCTACCTTGTAGGAGTCTTTGAGAAATCCGCCGCAGACACCTGCGATAAGTGCTCTCGAATTGAACTTCTTGAAATTCTTATTGCTGTCGCAAAGAGAAAGGTCTACTCTGTCCTCTGCATAGCCCTCGCTACGTACTCTTACTACGTTTTCGTTTGATTTTGCAGCGACTGCAATTATATCTCTGTCGATAGCGCCTGCAAGAACGCAGCCGTGGTTATGGTCTGTGTGGTTTCCCGCAATTTCACTTCTGCCAGGCACGGAAAAGAGGTATATATCTCTGTCCTTGCCGTATATATCGCAGAACTCGTTTATTGTTTTGATATAACGCTCGGTCTGCAATTCGATGTTTTTATACATCTTGTCGTACTTTTTAAGTGCCCCCGATTTGAGAAGCGAGATGAGTTCATTTGCCTTCATAAAAAAGCTCCTTTTGGTTTATATGTTAATTATAAATTTTTTCGTTATATAAATTAGTTCCGTATACTATTACGTTGTCGTTTCTCTTTAAGCCGTATGCCGTAGAGCCGTTTATTTCGGTAGCCTCGGTGTTATCCTTGACGTAATAATATTCGCCCGCTTCGTCTATTATTTCGACCGCCCTTACGTGTACTCTTCCGCCTATCATAATGTAGACGAAGGTCCTGTCTTCTTCTGAAAGACGTACGGCGGAGCGCGGGATTTTAAGTCCGCTTACCGTCGATAGCGTTATGCTTATCTTCTGATTTCTCAGGTAAGAAAAGCCCTCGGGCATTCTTTCACAGCGGAAAATAAGAAGCGCGTTTCCCTCACCGCTTTCGGTGACTATTCGCACAAGAGTTGCAGGAAGGGTTGTGTTCATATTCTCTAAAAAGGTTATATCGTAGGTTTTACCTTCGGTAAACGACGAGGTACTGCTGTGTGATAGCGGGCATACGAGATACCACTCGAAGCCCGAGATTATCTTTCCGACCGTGTAGTCGGAGACGGATGCGTCCTTCGCGCTTTCTTTCATTTCATAGAAGTCGGATACCGAAAGAAGCGAAATCCTTTCAAAATCGAAATATTGCTCGTAGCCGTCGCACTTTTTCGAAAAATATCCTTGGTAATCCGACGTTATAAGCTCGCTATATGATGGCAAAGCGTGCATAAGAGAATCTCTTCTTGCCTTTAAAACCTCAATATAGTCCGAAAAATTCTTTTGCGAATTCATGCGGAGTTGTTTTTTTGAAAGGTTTAAGAGAAGCTCGTCTGTGCCCGAAATCGCACTCGCGTAGTCACCTCTTTGCGTATATCCCGTAATAGAGGAAAGCGAGTCGAGGATGGCGTTATCTATATGAGTTATGTCGGTAAAAAGCTGTGAGCTCGCACCTACTGCTGATAAAATTTCTATCTGCTTATTAAGGTCTTCTACGTCTCTTATAAGGGATTCACTCGCGCTGTTCGAGTAAATTCTCGCAATTTCTGTCCTGTCGGTGACCTTTTCGTTTTCCTTTACCGAATAGGACACTATTCCTTGACGGGTCGCATTTATTACGTGCTCGTCGCGGAAAATGTAGGCGTCGAGTGTCGTCGTCTTTTCATCCTCTGCATAGAAAACACCCTCGAATTCCACCTTGTCCTGAAAGCCGTTTGCGGTATGATACACAAAATAGGCGATAAGGAGAAGCGAAAAGACGGCGATTCCTATGTTTCGAAGCGAAACAAGAAGACTTTTTTTGTCTAATTCGTAATTCTTAAAAATTTTCAATGCTTTTCTCCGTTTTTTATCGGAAATATGACTTAATTAAGAAAGGCTCTTATCCTTTCTTCCATTTCGTCGCACAATTCACCGGCGCTACGAAGCACCCCGTCCTTGTCTGCATAAATAGGAACTATATCCTTTTGTGCAGAAAACCAAGTTAGCTGTCTTTTTGCATAATGACGGGTGGCTAGCTTTATCTTTTCTATCGCCTCTGCCTCGGAAATCTCACCGCGAAGAAATTCCGCGTATTCCTTATAGCCTATTGCCTGCGAGGCGGTATTCTTTTTGTCGAGATAACCGTGATCTAAAAGAAATTCGGTCTCTTTTCGTAAACCTAAGTTTACCATTTCGTCTACTCTGAGGTCTATTCGATTATAAAGGGTGTCTCTGTTTTCGTAGAGAATGCAGAATGACAAAATATCGATTTGAGGCGGAATTTCCTTGCTTTTTTTATCCCACTCGCTTTTCGGTATCTTGGTTATCTCGTATATTTCGAGCGCCCTTATAACTCTTTTTACGTTATTTTTGTGGATTTTCTCTGCGGATTCGGGGTCGCATTTTAATAGCATCTCATAGAGCTTGTCGACACCCTCTTCGGCTTTCGCTATTTCATTCAGCTTTTCTCTGTATTCTTCGTTTGAAGAAAGCTCTGTCGCGTGTCGCCCCGTCCTTGCCGCTTCGAGATAAAGTCCCGTACCACCGCAAAACAGGGGAAGCTTTTTGTTTTCTACTATCTTTTTTGCCGCCTCGTATGCGTCGCTTGCATAATCCGACGCGCTATAAGGGGTGTCGGGCGAAAGAAAATCTATGAGATGATGCGGTACTGCCTTTCTTTCGGCGTCGGTCGCCTTTGCCGTGCCTATATCCATATATTTGTATATCTGCATAGAGTCACAGCATATTATTTCACAGTCGAATCGACGGGCGAGTTCAATTGACAGAGAGGTCTTTCCACTCGCGGTCGCGCCTACTATTGCAAGGGCCTTCATTTTTACCTCGTTTCGTTTACAAAAGCTTATGTGGGGATGAAATCCTTTTTAGCTATAAAAGCCATTACCTCGTCGTGATAGGGCATAGACGTGGTAGTTCCTGCCTTCTGCACAGAAAGTGCAACTGCGGCGTTCGCATACTTGCAGGCAGATACTATATCACCGCCGTTTCTTATATATTCGAGCAAAAGACCTGCGGCGAATATATCGTTTGAAGCAGAAGTGTCTATTGCACGAACTATATACGAGGATACCATATGATAATATTTTCCGTCGTAGACAAACGCGCCCTTTTCACCAAGTCTGATTACGTAATAGGTAGCCTTTACGTTTTTCTGCAATTCTATTGCAGCGCGAAGTGCAGATTCTGCGCTCGCGGTAGTGATTCCCGTATATTCCTCTACGTCCTTGTCGGAAACGAAGAATATATCCATGGAAGGTAAAGAGGATAAGGGGTAATCCTTATTTGCAGGACAAGCGTTGAAAAACGTAGGGATTTCGTGTCTTTTTGCATATTTGAGAGTGGTCTCTGCTATGGGGTAGGAAAGCTCAAGGTCTACGTAAAACGCTTCGGGCTCACACGACATAGCGCGTAAAGCGTCCTCGGGCGTGAAATTCATATTTGCGCCTCTATACAGAATTTTGCGCGCGTCCTTATCGTGTTCTTTTATAGTGACAAAAACTCCCGTGCGGAAATCCCTGTCTATCTCTACGTAGGAAACGTCGATTTTGCTTTCGTTATAGAGCTTCATAAGACGCTTGCCGTAGGCATCGTCGCCTACTCTCGCCGCAAGCACGGATTTTGCGCCAAGGCGCGACATAGCGACGGCGACGTTTGATGCCATACCGCCGTTTGTTACCGTCAGGCTTCCGTTATCTCTTTTGATTTCGCCGGGCTCGGGTAATTGCGCCGCGTTCATAGATACGTTTACGTCTGCGCTTCCGATTACAAGTATTTTTTGTTTCACCGGTTTTTTCCTCCAAAATGGATTAAATTCTGATTATTTTTACGTCGTGACCCTCTAAAAGCTCGGATTCTCTTTCGTGACAGGAGAATAAAAAGCATTGTAGCCTTTCTTTCGATTCGTCGAGAAGCAAGGAGAGAATTTCCTTTGCCCTTTCTCTATCCTGATATACAAGGCTTTCGTCAAGACAGAGGGGAGCTCTTTCCTTCGAAAGCGTCTCAAGAAGTGCAAGTCGCAAGCAAATGTAGAACACCGCCTTCGCACCACCGCTGAGAGAATCGGGCTGTCTTACAGCATTTTCATAGGTGTAAGAGAGCGAAAGGGAAGAGTCTATTCCTATCTCTTCGTATTTTCCATTCGTCACTTTTGAGATGGATTCTTTTGCAATTTTGGAAAGTGTGGGGGATAGCTGATTTCTCAGTCTGTCACCTGCGCCGCTTATAGCTTCTGACGCGAGTACGTAGGCGTCATACTGCTTTTTGAGTGAGGCATATTTATTTTCCCACTCGTCTATACGCTCTTTTATCTGAGAAGGGCTCTCAAGTCTTGCCTTGCTTGAAATGTATCTTGCGCGAAGCTCCTTTTCCTTTGAAACGAGAGCCTTCTGCTTGTCGTAAAGGAATGAAAGATTCCTTTGAAGCGTATTCGGCTCGATATTTCTTACAAGCTCTTTTTTATCCGGCGTAAGAAATTCATTCAATTCGCTTTCATTTTCATTTGCGAGCAGTGCGGATAGCTGGTCTATCGAGGTTTGTAAGCGAACAGACTCGGTATGAAGCGCTCTGTCTTCACTATAAAAACGGGAGAGTGTGTCGTTTAGCTTGTCGATATATTCCTTTAAGTCGACGCCATCCTCGTAGGTTATGCCTGCGCGCGAAATGGCTGTTTTGAATTCATTTATGCGAGATTTGTAGGTCGCCTTTGCTTCATCGAGGTCACTTTTTGCAAGCGCAAGTGCTTGCTCGTTGCCCTTCTGTGCTTCCACTGCGCCTGATAGCTTCGATATAAGAGCACAAAACTCATCATAGCTACCTAAGGCGAGCTTTTTGTAGTCTTCCTTTTCTTTTTTCTTTTGCGATGCAAAAGATATGAGCAAAAATACGCCTACGAACAAAAGTCCACCGCCAAGACCTAATACGATAGGTGACGGATATACGTCGAGAAAATATACTGCAAATGCAGAAACACAAATAATAAGCGAGAAAATAAAGGTAGATAAAAGACTCTTTGCCTTTTTTCTATATCCCTTTATCCGATTTTCTACCGAAGAAATTCCGCCTTCGCCTTCTAAAATACTTAATGCATCCTCGCATTCACTCGAAAGCGGTACGCCCGAACGAAGCGCTTGGCACTTGGCTTCTCTGCGAATGACGCTTTCCTTTGCATCATCGACGCTTCTCTTTATTGCCGTAAGGTCGGAAAGATAGGCGTTATCGGGTAAAAAGCCGTCCTTTGTATTTTCTTCTGTCAGCGCTTTTCTCTTGTTATCGGCTTCCTTTTTCTCTTCTTCGGCTCGGTGGAGAAGCGAGAATTTTGCAAGAAGCTGCATCTTCGAGTATATTTCAAGCGCGAGATTCAGCTTTTCTATTTCCTTTTCGGTCTTTTTTATTTCGTGTTCGGTTTTGTTAAGCGAGGATTCAAGCTCAAGTACTGCGGAATTTTCTTCTATCGCTTCGTTAAAGCGTCTTTTAAGCTCTGCTATCCTTTCGCTTAGTTCGTAGAGCTCGCCACCCTTTTCGTTTTTATGTAAAAGAGTGCGGCGCGCACTGTCGATTTTGTCAAGCGCCTTTTGTGCGCTTATCTTTTCGTCGCCCCAAAAGAGCATATTTTCTATTGCGTCGCTGATAGCCTCGCCGTCTACTGTCGAGTCGGTCATCTGGCTTATAAACGCCACCTTGTCGAAAATCTCTTCAGGCATTTTAAGGATTGCCTCGCCCGCCTTTTCCTTGCCGAATACGGGCGTATTGGTCGAGAGGTCGGTGATAGAGGCACTTTCCTTATATTGATCCTTGCCTGATGACGAGGACACCAAAAGTGTTTTTCTGTCTATACGGTATCTCTTTCCGTCGGACGACAAAACGGTCATAGCACCTTCCGCCGACGAGGATTCCCAGCTGACGTAGCGACGCTTGTCGGATATGGAAGAAAAGCCGTATAGCATATATCTTATAAAGCCTGCGATTGTGCTTTTTCCCGACTCATTTTTGCCTTCGATGAGATTGAACCCTTCGCAAAAATCGAGCTTTAAGCCATGTAGCTTTCCAAAATGCACAATGCTTACGTTTTCAATAAGCATAAATTTACCTTTCCGTACCGGATAAAAACTTTATTGTTCTCTCTACCGAGTCCTTTGAATTGTACCAAGGCTCGTCTTCGTAGCGATAGTCGAACTTCTTGCAGAAGTGACTTACGTCACCTCGAAGAGTGTCGAGATAGTTAAGCTCCAATTCCTTTATGTCGGAATAGAAGTCGTTGAAGTCCTTTTTGTTCAGCTTGTCCTTTGCATATGAAAGAAGGTCAGCGTAATGAGGTAGGCAGAAGTAGGGCTGCTCCTTGAATTTCTTTACAAACTCGGAATCGCTCTGCCATAAAAGGACTATCGTCGCTATCATATTTTTCATATGATGGTCTATTCTTCTGCATATATAGCAGGATTTTTTGAGCCTGTCGAGTGATTTCATAGGAGTCGTGCCTCTGCCTGCAAGGAGCGAGACAAGAGCTTTGTCGGATATTTCTTCTTTCACCTTGTCCAGATGACTTTCCATCATAAGCGCAAGACCCAATCTGTTCTTGCGTTCAAACATCATATCGAAGTGAGTGCCGCAAAAGCCTTCCTTGTTTGTCATTATGCGTATGTCAGGCTCCATCATAGAAGCTCCAAGAATAATGTCAAGCTCGTTTTCCTGCAATTTTCTGTATAGGGCGCAAATGGTGCAGCCGCATTCTACCTTGCCCCTGAATTCGTCAAAGGCTTCGTTTACGGGTATAGTATAAATCTGTTCCATTTTTGCGCCTCCCAAGATAAAAAATATTGCTTTTTTTAAAAAAATGTAGTATACTTTAATTGTCGTTTAAAGGATACAATTATCTAAACTATATTATACAATATTTTTTGCCTGTTTGCAAGTGATATGGGCAATCTATTCGTATTTTTTTTACATATGGAGAACAAAAAATGAATGAAATTATCGGGCATGAGATTATAGACGGTAAAAAAAGCGTTCTTCGTGTCGGAAACGTAGGAGATTACTGTCTCAAAGACACCTTTGAATGTGGACAGTGCTTCCGATTCGACGAGGTTTCTACCACCAATTTTTTGTCGGAATATACGGGGGTAATCGGCTCTCGCTTTTTACATATAGCGCAGAGAAAACAGGGTGAGCTTCTCTTTTTTGATACCACCGAAGAGGAATATAAAAGCTTTTACAGACATTATTTCGCTCTTGACCTCGATTGGACAGAAATAAAAAACTCTGTAACATCCGCTTTGCCCGAAAACGAGGTAATAAAGGCGGCATCAGAGGCGGGAAAGGGAATAGCCATTCTCCGTCAGGATATGTGGGAAGCGCTCTTTTCATTTATAGTGTCGCAAAATAACAATATACCGAGAATAAAAAAGATAATAAAGACGGTGTGCGCTCTTTACGGGGAAAAGAAGGGGAATCTTTGTGCGAATTGCGATTCTTGTGGCGCATGCTATTCATTTCCGACCCCCGAGGATATTTTAAAAGAACCGAATAAACTTTTAGAGGCGAAGGTAGGATTTCGTTACAGATATCTGCTTGACGCGGCAGAGCGTGTGGCAAGCGGTAAGCTTGACCTTGAAAAACTGAAATACCCCTCGGATTTTGAGAGCGCTAAAAAAGAACTTCTCTCTGTATGCGGTGTAGGTGAAAAGGTGGCTTCTTGTATACTTTTGTTTGCAGGAAATCACTTGAATTCGTTTCCTGTCGACGTGTGGATGAAGCGCGCGATAGATGAATACTTTGACGGAAATCTGGAGTACGAAAAATTAGGTGAGTATGCGGGCGTCGCCCAGCAGTATATTTTCCATTATATAAGAAATATTCAGAACTGAAAGGAAGAGTCGAAATGAAGGTTTTAATATTATCTATTACGACAGGTGAAGGACACAATTCTACGGCAAAGGCCTTGAAAAAGCAGTTTGAAGAAAAAGGGCACGAATGCGAAATACTCGACACCTATCTGAATATAAACAAGGGGCTTTACGACGTAGTGGCGAAGGGATATCTTCTCACAGTAGATAAGTTCAAAAAGATATACGCCAAGGTTTATACCAAGCTTGAAAAGAGAACCGAAAACTCGCATGAGATAAACTTCCCGAGAATAGCCAACAAGGTTATAGCAAAAAAGACCTATAATACCATAGTTGATTATAATCCCGACGTGATTATATATACTCACGCCTTCTGCGGCATGCTTCTTGACGTAATCAAGCAGAAGGAGGGAAAGGATTTTCTTTCGATAGGAATAGTCACCGACTACGTTATGCATCCCTTCTGGGAGGAATGCCTGCGCACCAATTACGTGGTCATACCAAACGAGCTTCTCATTCCTGCCGCAAAGAGAAAGGGCTTTACTTCCGAGCAGATCCTACCCATCGGTATTCCTATCGACCCCAAGTTTTCGAAAATTTCCGACAAGGCGGAGATGCGTGCAAGACTTGGTCTTGATATAAACAAAAATACAGTACTTATTATGGGCGGTAGCATGGGCTATGGCTCGCTTTCCGACATAATCAAGAGAATAGACGTACTGGAGCTTGACCTGCAGATAATATGCGTCTGCGGAAACAATGCCGAAGAAAGAGAAAAAATAGATTCCATAACCTTTGATAAAAAGGTTCTGAACTTCGGATACGTGTCAAACGTAGACGAGCTTATGGACGCGGCAGACTGTATCGTAACGAAGCCCGGTGGACTTACGACGAGTGAAACACTTGCAAAGAGATTGCCTATGATAATCTGTAATCCCATCCCCGGACACGAGCAGAGAAACGCGGAATTCTTGCAGAATAACGGAACAGGTATGGCGATAGGTGGAAGCTACACGATTGCCGACGCTATCCATCAGCTCTTTTCCGTACCGCGTCATATAGAGATGATGCGACACAATATAGACGTTATAAGGAAGCCCGATTCTACGAAGGATATATGCGAATTTGCAGAGGGGCTTGTGAGAAGTAAAAATGAAAAGTAATAAGGTAATTCTGCTTATTTCATTCGCCTTGATTTTTGCCTTTTTGCTTTCCTTTTCGGTGGGGGCTACGGCAGATTCAGGCGAAGGGCTTTTCGACGGTGAGGGCGACGGCTCAAACGAAGCTTCGCTTTTCAGCCAGCCCTTTTCCTTCCTTTCAAAGCTTGCAAGCGGAGGCTTTCACGTAGTATATCTCGTGCTTTTCGCTGTTTGCGCTATGCTGCTTTGCTTTTACGGATACGGACTTTTGCGATACTGTTTAGGTCTTTTGACCTTTGGTGGCGCTTTATATCTCGTCTATTCCGTTGCCTTGCAGCTTGAGTTTTTCGTAGATGCGAAGTCAAAGGCGATAGGAATTCTCATTTCGGTGCTGATTGGACTTATTTTATCGGCTCTCGCCTTTTGTATGACGAAATTCGGCGCATTTCTGTTCGTTTCGATTTTATCATATCTTATCCTTTCGGGATTTGGTGATGCGAGTGTCGTATTTGCCGTTTTGGCTATCGCTTTGGGAATAATAGCCTCGCTTTTCGTGCGTGTGTCGGTTGTCGCACTTTCGTCATTCGTTGGCGGTATGATACTTGGTGCATCGCTTTCGGGCATTATAAAAATCGTAGCATTCCCCTACGTCCATATCCCACTCGGACTTATTTTCGCTATCTTTGGAATGGCTATTCAGTTTTCTTTTGCAAAAACTAAAAGAGAGAAAAGAAAAGAAAAAAGAGAAAAGCGCAGAAGAGAAGAATACTATGGCGAAGAAGAGTATGACTACGAAGAAGAGTATGATGACGAGGACGAATACGAGCAAGACGACGAATACGAGGATGAAGAATAATAAAAAATAAAAAGAGGATTTCATTGAAATCCTCTTTTTTGTTTTAATGAATTCGTTGCTATGCAACGATGAAATCTTCACTTCGTTCAGATGAAATCCAAGGCGAGCCTTGGATGAAATTAAATCCGTCTAACCTATAATCCTGCAGAGCAGGATTTCATCGCGAAAGCGATTTCATCCACCAAAGGTGGATTTGAACCGTCAAGGACGGATTTAACTGCGTGTTCTCCTTGGGGATAACACGCTATTAGTGAACGATGCAACGCTCAGTATCCTGATCGAAGATGTGGATTCTGCTTGCGTCAACTGCAACCTGAATGGAGTCGCCTGCACGAGCGGAGGAACGAGCAGATACACGAGCGATAATGTTCTTACCGTTTGTAGCATCTTCCTGACCGTCGAAGCCGAGGTAGAGATAAATCTCAGCACCCATAAGCTCGGTTACGTCAACGTTTACGTTAAGAATGCTATCAGGCATAGAAGCGAGATGAGCAGGGTCGTCGTGGATACATTCGGGACGAACACCTATGATAACGTTCTGACCGATATATTCCTTAAGAGCAGGGTTGTTAGCCTTGTCTGCAGGGAGCTTAATGGAGTTCTTACCAAAGGTTACGTAGAGGTCGGTGTCCTTCTTCTCAAGCTTGCAGGAGATGAAGTTCATCTGAGGAGTTCCGATAAAGCCTGCAACGAAGAGGTTTACGGGGTAATCGTAGAGGTTCTGAGGAGTATCAACCTGCTGGATAAGACCGTCCTTCATAACTACGATACGGGTAGCCATTGTCATAGCCTCTACCTGGTCGTGAGTTACGTAGATGAACGTGGTTTCAACCTTCTTGTGAAGCTTTGTAAGCTCGGTTCTCATGGATGCACGGAGCTTAGCGTCGAGGTTGGA
>JAZOOB010000184.1:0-15278 GCA_045654845.1 Eubacteriales bacterium
GAAACTATCGTATTAAGCACTATGTTCGGCTCTGCGATAGAGAGCGACGAGCCGAGCATACGGAACTCGAACTTATTACCCGTAAAGGCGAAGGGCGAGGTGCGGTTTCTGTCGGTGTTGTCCTTTCTTATCTTGGGCAAAACGTCCGCGCCTATGTCCATATAGACCTTCCCCTTTTTATCGTATCCGCGACCTGCTTCAATAGCATCGAAGATCTCGGTAAGCTCGTCACCGAGGAAGATAGAAACGATTGCGGGGGGCGCTTCGCTCGAGCCGAGGCGGTAGTCGTTTCCTGCCGAAGCCACTGTCAAGCGAAGAAGGGGGGCATATTCGTCAACTGCCGCGATAACGGCGGTTATAAACAATAAGAACTGAAGGTTTTCTTCGGGGGAGTCTCCTGGCTCAAGCAGGTTTACACCCGAGGTGGTGGAAAGCGACCAGTTGTTGTGCTTACCGCTTCCGTTTACACCCGCAAAGGGCTTTTCGTGAAGAAGGCAGACGAGGTTATGTCGCTCTGCTACCTTTTTCATCATTTCCATTGTGAGCTGGTTGTGGTCGCAGGCGATATTCGTCGTGGAATATATGGGCGCGAGCTCGTGCTGTGCGGGGGCTGCTTCGTTATGCTCTGTTTTCGCCATAACGCCGAGCTTCCAGAGCTCGATATCAAGCTCGTCCATAAACGCCTTTACTCTGGTCTTTATAGCACCGAAGTAGTGGTCGTCCATTTCCTGTCTTTTAGGTGGGGGTGCACCGAAAAGCGTTCTTCCGCAGAATTTGAGATCCTCGCGCACGTCACAGAATTCCTTTGGAATAAGGAAGTATTCCTGCTCTGCACCTACCGTCGTTATAGGGGTGAGGTCGGTCTTGCCGAAAATCTCAAGTATTCTTTTCACCGACCTCGCTACCGTCTGCATAGAGCGAAGAAGGGGTGTTTTCTTATCAAGGACGGCTCCGCCGTAGGAACAGAAGGCGGTGGGAATATAGAGTGTGCCCTCTTTTACGAATGCGGGCGAAGTGGGGTCCCACGCGGTATAGCCTCGCGCTTCAAAGGTCGCGCGAAGACCGCCCGAGGGGAATGAGGAAGCGTCGGGCTCGCCCTTTACGAGCGCCTTTCCCGAAAAGCGCATAATTACCTGACCGTTATCAAGAGGCTCGATAAAGCTATCGTGCTTTTCTGCCGTTATATCTGTCATAGGCTGGAACCAGTGAGTGAAGTGAGTAGCGCCTCTCTCCATAGCCCATTCCTTCATAGCGGTGGCCACCGAGTTCGCTATATCAAGCTTCAGAGCCTCGCCGTTTTCTATCGTGCTTTTAAGCGCGCGGTAGACGTCTTTTGGAAGTCTTTCGCGCATTACACTGTCGCCAAACACCATGCTCCCGAAAAGCTCGGGAACCTTTTTTGCGTTTTCCATATGTTACTCCTTGCGGATAATTATTTACCTGTATATCTATAAAGTTATTATACAATATACATAATATGATTGTCAAGAAAAGAAGGTTTTTGTTTTTTAAAAAAAGACACAAAAAGCACAAATTTCTCGCCTTTCCTTTCTTTGTTCCTTGCTTTTATCCCGTTTCTATTGACAAAGGGGGCGAAATAATGTATAATTTATTCGTTGTGGTCTTTTAATTTCCACGGCGAAAAAAAGAAAAATGAAGTCCGATTTTTTGTCGGTTAACATAGAAAAGAGTTTAAAAATGAAGTATATTATGCTCGACCTTGAATGGAATCAGGCATACGTACAGAAGGCTATCGCGGTACAAAAGCGACTTTCTGCGCGTCTTCGCGGTGAGGTCATTCAGATAGGCGCGGTAATGATGGACGAGAATCTCTCCTTATGCGGAAGCTTCAGCATTATCGTAAAGCCACAGTATTTTTGTAAAATTCATAGGCACGTAAGAGACCTTACGGGAATAACACAGGAAAAAATGGACAAGGGCTCGCACATTTGTGATGCCATTGTAAAGTTTAAGGAATGGTGCGGTGAGGACTTTGCGTTCTTCACTTGGGGTCCTGACGATATTCCTATGCTGAAGGAAAATCTTGCGGTGCACGGCATAGAGTCGGCGTGGCTCGACCGCGTCTACGATTTGCAGACTATATTTAATGCTCAGACCGATAAGAGTAAGCAACAGAAGTCTCTCGAATATGCGATGGAATATTTCGATATAGAGCAGACTCTGCCCTCGCACGACGCGTTAAACGATGCGTACTTTACAGCCCTTGTGGCGCAGAAGCTCGATATGAAGGCGGGAATCGCCTCCTATCGCGGAAGCGACGAGGAATTCCTCTTTGACCAGACCTACGGTGATTCAAACATAGGCGAGGACGGATACGTAGAAATATCCGAATTCTTCGACGAGGACAAGTCCGAGCTTAAAGAGTGTCCTATATGTAAAAAAGAGGTAAAGCACGAAAATAAATCCCTGCACTGCAAGGGGCACAGATACGTCACCCTTTATTCCTGCCCCGAGCACGGTGAGCTCTTCTTACAGATAAAAATGTATAAGAACTTCGACGAGAGCTGGCGCGCAAGAAAGACGGTCGCTTTGGCAAAGGAAGAGGATATAGCGGAATATATCCGTCGACTCGACGAAAACGAGCAGAGAAAGAAAAGGCGCAGAAAGGCAAAGAAGGCCTCTCGCACAAGCGCAAGAAAAACCGAGAAGAGCGAAGAAAAGGAAGCTCTTTTCGTATAAAAGAAAAAGCCCAAGAGTCTAACGACCAAAGGGCTTTTCTTTTTATCCGTTGCCAAGGCAACGGTATATCATCTCGCCTCTGGCGAGTATATCATCAAGGCTCTGCCTTGTATATCATCACGCGTAAGCGTGCATTTGTTACGGACTACCAATGGTCGCCCATATAAAGAGAAAGAAAGTTGGATAAGTGCTTTTTGTTACTTGCCGAGAAATGTTAAATTGCTTCTCGGATCAAATTCGGGGAAACAAAGCAAATAGTAGTCGCACTCGTCACAACAACACTCGAAACCTTGCTCTCCATTTCCAAGACAAACGGCAGGCTCTCCGGGCGTGATCTCTACGCCGATAATATCTATCACCTTTTTTGGAATATCTTTGCTCATACATTTACATCATTAACATATAAAAAGTGCGTCCCAAAAGGAACGCACCGAAAAAATGCTTCCTCCCTCAATTGTTGTCACACGAATTGCTCACCAATAACGGAATGAGAAAAGAGAGAAAACACTTTTTACCAAAAGTATTTTCCCGTTATTGGTCAAAAATATTCAATTCGTGTGACAAATATATTTTACCACATTTTTGACGAGTTGTCAATAAGGCTTAAGAACATGATGAAAATATTGCCCATTAGACAAAATGTGTATTAAACATTTTCTCACTTAATTTTAATGGATTATGTCGGGGTCCTTAATTAATTTAGTGGCTGTTAACAAAAGAGGACAGAGAATATTTTGCATTCTCTGTCCGTTTTCTGTTGGAAGGCAACATGTTCTGTTCACTTCTTAAAGTTGTCCTTTAGAGTATGTACCTTTATTGTGATGCTTTCTGCTTTCTTATATCCTCGCCTGCGAAAAGAAGAATTCTGAATTCTCCGAGCAGACGGCTCGAAATTCTTTCGTCGTAGCGGGAAAGCATAATTTTCTGATTCATATTGGTGTTGATGACGACGGGCTTGCCCTTGTTTATTCTCGTGTTTATTACGTTATAAAGGCAGGATACCGAGAAGGAATTCGCTATCTCGGTGCCGAGGTCGTCTATAATGAGAAGGTCGCAGGAAAAATACTTTTCGCTCTCATAGGGCGAATCGTCGCCGTATCCGCGGTGGAAGCGGTCCTGCTCAAAGGCGGTTATCATATTCTGCGCGCTATCGTAAAGTACGTCGTAGCCTCGCTCGATTACGCGCTTTGCAATAGCGGTGGATATATGAGTCTTTCCGAGTCCCGTACCGCCGAGCAAAAGCAGGTTTTCGGTGTAGCCTTCCGAGAAATTCTCTGCAAATTCCTTTGCAACCGAGAGGTTATATTCCACTTTTTCAAGGTCAGCGCCACGGTAGTATTCAAGAGAGAAGTTCTCGAAGCTCTGTTTTTCTATAAGCGAGCCGAGACCCGAGGTGCGAAAGCCCTCGTATATGAGCGCGCGCTTCATACAGTCGCACATTTTCGTATCGCGAAAGCCTGTGTCAAGGCAATAGGGACATTCGTAATGCACGTCGGTGTAGTCGGCGGGCAGTCCGAGCTTTTCAAGAAGCAGGTGCTTTGCCTTTAAGGTCGCTTCATGCTCTTTTCTTATTTCATCTATGCGCTTTTGCAGATTTTCCTTTTCCTCACAGCCTACCTTGAAGATGCGAAGGCCGATTTCGGAAAGCGCGCGGTCTATTTCGAGCGCCTCTCTGCTTCTTGAGTGGAAGTCGAGAGTGTTCGCCTCGGCTCTCTCTATCGCGCGAGTGCGTTTTTTCTCGAATTCCTCTCTTATTTTGTTGTAATTGTTTACGTTATAGCCCATAAATATCTCCTATATAAACGGGATTATTTTTTCTTATAGCTTCTTTCTACTGCGCGGGAAAAGAAATCGTCCACGTCAAAGGAATTGTAGCCCACCGAGCTTTTGGGATTCTTTTCGGGCGGTTTCTTTGTGTCGACTTTGTTCTGTCTCGCTTCTTTTTGTCTTTCTTCGAAGGCTATTATCTCTTCTTCGGTTTTAAGTCCATTCTCGTGCCACGAGGTAAGGATTTTGTCTATGTAATTGAAGTCTGCCTTGTTTATGCTATCTACTGTTATGTCGTAGGCAAGACCTAATATTTCTATACTCGTTTCGTATTCCTTTTCCCACTTGGATACGAGAGATGCCTGCTTTTTCGTGAAATCGCGCTCGCCTATGCCAAACATCTTTTTGAGTTGCCATTCAAAAGAGGCGAACTTTCTTTTCTCTTCAAGATGGATTTCAAGGTCCTTTGAGGTAAGAATACCACTCTCGCAAAGAGAGAATGCCACCTTTTCTACGTATTTCATAGAGCGCTTGTCGTTTTCGTAGCAATAGTGAACGAGCATAAGAATGTAGTCGCTCGGCAAGGATAGCTCCTCGTGCATACCGACTATTATATTGATTTCAGCAGTGGTCAAAACCTTGCCTGCCGTCTGCTGACACGCATCTATTAAGGATTTCAGTTTTTTCTTTTCTATCGTGCCCGCAAGCTCCTTTGAGTTGAGCGAGGAAACCTTGTCCTCGCGTCGAAGGGGCTTTTTCTTTTCTTCGGGGGCGTCTTCCTTCTTTGCGCTCTTTTTCTGCGCTTTTCCGAGAATTCCCGCACCGCGCCAGAATTGTATCGCGTCGTCGAGCTCATCTTCTTCACAATGCGCTATCTTCAAAAGCTCTGCCTTTTCTATATCCGTGCCGTATTCCAAAAGAGCAAGAAGCACGCGCAGGTCCTCACTTGATGCCGAAGAAAAGGCGTCGAGCGAAAGTGTGCGAGTGATAATTTCGCTTTTGTCGGGCATACCCTTTTCGTCGAGTGAAGAAAAAGAGTATTTAATTTTCGTTTCCATTTTAGTTCTCCGTATTTTCCTTTTTCGTCGCTAACTGATAGCACAAGGTCATAAGAGAGTCGCCCAAGTGTATATTCTGTATAACTACGTCGGGCGCGTCAAGCTTCAATTCCATATTAGAGAAGTTCCATATCCCCTTAATACCGGCACTGGCTAAACGGCTCGCCATTCTGTGCGCCTCTTCTTTTGGCGTGGTGAGCACGCCTATCGACACGCTGTTTTCGCGACAAAAGTCCTCTAACTCGTCTATGTGAAGGACGGGAATACCCGCGACCTCTTTTCCCACGATTTTTTTGTCGACGTCGAAAAGTGCAAGACGGGAAACGCCTCTGCGCTCAAACATATGGCTCGACACGAGTGCTTTTCCGAGATTTCCCGCGCCTACTATAACCGCGGAAAAGCCCTCGTTTACACCAAGAAGCTCGCTTATCTTCGAGTAAAGGTATTTTACGTTATATCCGTAGCCCTGCTGACCGAATCCGCCAAAGCAGTTCAAGTCCTGTCTTATTTGCGACGCTGTGACGTTCATAAGGCGGGAAAGCTCTGCCGAGCTGATTCTTAAGCAGTTATCTCGTAAAAGGTCTCCAAGGTACCTGTGGTATCTCGGAAGACGGCGTATTACCGCGGGCGAAACATCTTCCGCTATAAAATCCTTGTTGTCGTGCTTTCCGAAGGTGCCTTCGACTTTATCTATGTGTTCCAATTCAGAATAACCTCTCTTTTTGTGGTTTTTAATCTAATTATCAACTTTTCAACATAGTTTTCAACATTTTTGTCTTTATAAATCGCACTTTTTGTTGAAAAGTCTGAGTGGAAAAATATGGTTTGAAAAGTTTTCAACTTGTTTTCAACATTTTTGACAATCGCTCGACGACATTCTGTTTTATTTTACAAAAGCGAAATAATCGGTTTTTTCGAGCTTTTTCGTCAGAAAATCAGTCGCAAGCCGAGGCATTTAAGTCGGCTTTTGCGAAATTGCCTTGTAAGAATTCATAGTAGCCCGCCGCCGCAATCATAGCCGCGTTATCTCCGCAGAGCGATACGGGCGGGATATAAATTTTTCTGCCCTTGTCACGACAAAGCTTCGTAAGACGGCGACGGAGATGCGAGTTTGCCGAAACACCGCCGGCAACAACGAGGTCGCAATCGGGGTAGTTATCGAGTGTCTTTTCTATCTGCTTGGCTACCGCCTCTACTGCTTCATAGGTGTATGCCGCCGCGAAAAGCGCGCGGTCTATTTCCTCGCCCTTCTGCTCGTATTTGTGTAAAAGGTTACAAGCCGCGGTCTTAAGTCCCGAGAAGGAAAAATCGGGGGTGTCTTTCAAAAGGGCGGGAGAGGGAAGCTTCCATTCGTTTTTGTGGCGAAGGGGTGATGAAGCAAAAAGCGAAAACGCCTTTTCTTTATCTGTGCTGACGCGACAAAATCCTTCGTCGGAAAGAGCGTCAAAGCCCTTGCCCGCGGGGTAAGGAATTCCTATAAGTCTGCCTATCTTATCAAATGCTTCGCCTATCGCGTCGTCTCTGGTCTCGCCTATTATCTCGGTCTCGGTATAGGACTTGCTTCTGTATATAGAGGTATGTCCACCAGATACAACGAGTGAAATAAACGGGGGCTTCGGTGGGTCATATTCTTCACTGACCTTCAAAAACGAGGTGGCTATATGTCCTTTTATATGGTCGACAGCGACCAAGGGAATATTATATGAAAATGCAAGTGATTTTGCGAAATTAACACCGACGAGCAGAGCGCCGATGAGTCCCGGGTGGTCGGTGACCGCGATAAGACCGATTTGGGAAAGGGTGACACCTGCCACGTCAAGCGCTTCGTAGGTTATACGGCTTATAGCCTCTATATGAGCGCGACTCGCTATCTCGGGCACGACTCCGCCGTAAAGACGGTGCGTATCCACCTGCGACGCTATAATATTCGATTTTATACGAAGGTCGCCGTTTTCTTCCGCCCAGACGACCGACGCCGAGGTCTCGTCACAAGAGCTTTCAAAAGCGAGAATATACATAGTCTTACCTTTCCTGTTCCTTTAAAAGAAGAATTGCATCTTCCTTTGGATTTTTATAATATCCGCGTCTGCGTCCGTTTTCCACAAAGCCGAATGAGGAATAGAGCGCGCGCGCAGGGCAATTTGAGTCTCTCACCTCTAAAAATATGCGAGAGCAACCCAAGTCCTTTGTAAATGAAATGAAGTGAGAAACGAGAGATGAGCCTATCTTCTGTCTTCTTTTCGATGCGTCTGTCGCGACGCGAAAGATTTCTGCCTCGTCGCCGAAAAGACTCCCGCTTATGTAGCCGAGAGCTTCGCCGTTTTCGTCCTTCGCGACAAAGGAAAGATAGCACTCTCCGTCTATCTGTGAAGCGATAGCATTCTCGCTCCAAGCGTCAGAAAAGCACTGTTTTTCAAGCGCGAAGATAGACGAAACGTCTTTTTGTGTCGCCTTTTCTATAACGTAAGTCGCCATTTCGTTTCCCTCAAAAAATTCAGCTTTTTATAAGTCAGCCAAAAAAGCAAACAAATATACATATTAAAGTATAATACAAAAATAGATATAAGTCAAGTAATTTTATTAAGAGGAAGAAAAAGGTCTGCGAAAAGCAGACCTTTTTGGATTATTTTTCTTCGGTGAAAGCGTCTAAAATATTTTTTTCATATACGAGAATATGATAATTTCCGACCGTTATATCCTCGACGTAGCCCGAAAGCTTGCTCGATAGCAGAGGGTATACGGTATAGTATTCGTAATAGGAAAGCAAGAGAAACGAGCGCTCGTCGAGTGCTTCGTTTTCAAACCAAGAGAACTGCTGTTGATAACTCTCTTTATACAGTCCGTCTTTATCTACCGATATGTTGAGGGCTTTCACCTTATCGTCGCTTAAAAGTGTGATAGCGTGACTGTGCCAGAAGGTAGCGTATCCGTTATATAGCTCGCGGTTTTCAAGCTCGGTAGCAAGCATATGAAGGTCGCTTTCTTCCTTATAATTTCTGTCCTCGGTAATTATCGTAAAGGCAGAAATCGAAGAAAGCGCTATAAGAAGGGCAAGGAACAGAGCGCCAAGTCGCTTTCCTATAACAGCCGTGCCCGAAAAAATCTCGCAGAGCGAAACAAAGGAAGCTATGATCGAGGACGCGAGCAGGGGCACGAGTCTCCAGTTTGCCGTGTTGAGCATTCCGAAAATATACGCAAACATTATAAGTGAGCAAAGAGTGAAATGCGATAGCGCAAAGACCTTCACGCTTCTTCTTTGTTTTTCGTAGGTAAAAAGAAGATAAAGGGGAAGGGCGAGAAGCAAAAGTCCGCCAAAAATCCTTATCATTACGATAATAGACTCGAAATCTGCGATGCTTTGATATTTCTGCACGTTGACACCCAAAAGCGAGAAGTAGTGAGAAGGAAAGAGCAAAAGATTATTTACCCATTCGCTCATATCCGAATAGCTCGCGTATGCGTCGGCATAGCCACAGGGCACGCCTGCCGTAATCACCTCGCGCAAAAAGAGACCGAAAGCAGAAAAAATAGCAAGCGAGGCGAGAATGAAAGAAGAAAACAGTGTGCGCGACAAGAAGTTCTTTTTCTCTTTGTCAAAAAGTCTTTCTAAAAAGAGGCCTGCCATCAAGGGCAGAGAAAAGGTGACGAGCGACTGTAATCCATTCGTCGCGGTGCAGAGAGTAAACACAGAAAGAATTGTAAATAAAACTATACATTTCTTGTCTTTTAAAAGGGCAAAGGCATTCGCTTCGTCTGCCGAGAGGGACTCTTCCTCCTTGTCTACAAGGCGGAAAACAAGACCTGCGCCGAAAAGGAAGAAAAGGATACCGAGGCTATAATAGATTATATGTCCGTACATAATTTCTCGTAGCTTTGCGCTAAGAGAAAGGATAAGACAAAGAAAGAAAACGAGGAAAAAGGATTTTTTGTAGGAATACCTTAAGCTTCTTGCAAAGTAGACGATAGACAGAATAAAGAGGACAAGGAAGAGAAGCATTCCTAACTTATGAGTGGTCATGCTGTACCCGAAAAACGGCATAAAGATAAGCATAAGCAGATTTCCGCCGAAGGGTAGCTGTGCCGCATAGTGAAAGCCCCCGTCTACGAGCTTACCCGTGTCGAAGGTGACCTGTGCCCAAAGCATAGTATCAGTGAAGTCGGAATGAAATTCCTTTTCCATTAAAAAGATTATATAGTATGCAATAATTAAAAATACGGAAAGTATGCCGACGAAGGCAAGCACAGTCAAAAGGTCGGGTTTCTTTTTAATCGAAGGCGCGCCACGCAAGGCATTTGCGCTCTTTCTGTTTTTCACTTCTTTTTTCATTTCTTACCTCCAGAATATTAAAAGGTCATAGAGTGAATTGTATAGCTTCATATCTACGGGATTCAGGTTTTGATTATAGCTGATGCTTATAAACAAGCCGAGCACGAGGTTTAAAAGAAGGAATATCATACACAAGTCGAAAAATACTCTTTTTGATATTGCAAACGCCCGTCCCTCGCCAGAAATAAGAGACGATGCTTTTTCGTAGAATTTAAAGAACAGTATAAGGGAAAGAGGCGCGCTTATTGCGATAAGGTCCGACGTGTATCTGAACATAACTCCGCCAAGTGAGAAGTTTAAAAGCGAGATAAAGACGATAGATGCGAGTGCAGAAGCAAGCAGTGTTTTTGCCCAAGCCCTTGTGTTCTTATCGAAAATAAGATATAAGCTGTAAAAGAGGAAAAGGCATATAGGCAGAGCAAAAATTCCAAACGACCATTCGGTGTAGATGAACTTATCCACGTTTTCTACTGCGCGAAAATCAAGCTCGACAAACGGAAAGGCGCCTATTCGCTTAAAGGGGGCAAGGATATAATGCTTAATTGCTGGGATAAGGTCGGATAGCTCAATATGATTTTTTGAAATATCGCTGACAGTGAGCTGATACCTCGTGCCAAATTCGAAAATATCCTCAAAGCGTATATAGTTGTAAATAAACGAGAATATAATAGAAATCAAAGCGAAGCTCGCGAGTGAAGAAAGCTCGAGTATCACCCTCTTTGCCGTTCTTTTTTCTTTGTTAAATATTATAAAGAAGAATATACAGGGGATTATCAAAAAGGCGCAAGAAAGTCCTAAATTAAGTCTTGCAAGGAAGCAGAGGGCAAAGGAAAGAGAGGTAAGGGTGAGGGATATATATCTACGCGCAGACCCACGCTTCGAAGAAAATGCAATAGTGGCAAAAAAGGTAAACGCATAGAAAAACGCCATAGAGGATAGCACCGCTATATAGTAATAGGGCGCTCGTCCTCTCATAATAAGAAATGCACAAGTCGAAAACAGTCCCGAAAGTGTGCCTAAAAACAGCATGGATACAGGCACTTTCAGACGGCAGGCATCTGCCAAGGCAAGCACGGTCAATGTAAAGAATAGTGTGCAAATCGTGCCAAATGTGGTCATCACCGCACTGTCGGACGGCAGAGATGACGAAATAAGCTCTGCGGGCGCGTAGACTGTAATAATCGGTGTGATTCCGAAGTAGGAATAGAATTTTCCTTCATAATAGGCTCTGTCCCACAGATAATATGTACCGCCCCTCGATTCGAAGTCGTAGGGGTCGTCGAGCGCCAAGAAGTCGTCTGACGGGTAGAAGTCTATATTCGTCTGTCCCTTTCGCCATGCATCATACTGTTGAATATAAGCATTGTTATAGAGATTTACTTCATTTTCTAACGGATATTTTACGCTTTCTCCTTTTTCTGCGAGCAGAGTGCCGACTAAAAGAGAAAGGATTATCGAAATGATACACAAAATTATAGTTAAGGCTCTCTTTTTCTCTGCCGTCAGTTCAAAATAATACTCTTTGTTGAAATTAAGACGCGAAAAGAGAAAAGCGGAAACGGCGATTATAAGAATAGTTGCAAATCGAAGGGGTGAAAACTCGAATTTGTAGTCTGAGTTTATTTCAATATTTTTTATATAAAAACTGTTTTGAGGGGAAAAGGCAAGGGTCAGTGAAGAGAGCTTTTCTTTTGAATTAGAATAAAGGCTGACCACACTCGACGATTTCGCGTCGAAAAACATAGATTTTGTAGATAATATGACCTCTTCTCCGTTATGCGTCGTTCCCTTTACGGTGACGGTAGAGGGCGCGTATTCGACGAGCGCTATCCCTTTGACTTCAAAGGAAATGGAATAAACAGAGGAGTCTACGTCGAGTGTAATTTCGTATGGGCTCGTCGTAGGATAAACAAAAAACTCGCCTTCACTGTATGCAAAGGCGGGCGCGTCGACGCCTGCCTTTTTTCTATTTCCCAGACTTGTAATATAGGGGAAATTAGAAAAAAGACATTCGCCGATAAATGAAAGAAGCAAAATGGCAATAAGAAAAATTATAGTTCTGTGATTTCTTCGCAGAGCCTTTAATTTCACTTCGCCTTCGCCTCCTCGTGATATTCTTTTTCGGTATTTACGTTCCAGACGATAGATTTATCGTTTTTGCCGTCCTTTATAGCTCTTACCGCCTCGATTGCGGTGAGCATGGAATGGTCCATATTGTTATAGCGGTGCTGACCGTTTCTTCCAATGCAATAGAGATTATCTATTTTGTCAAGATATTCTCTTACAGTGTCAAAGCGCTCGTAGCTACCGAAGTAAGCGGGATACGCTTTTTTGACCTTAAGGCGAACAGAATCAAGGACGTCCTCTTTTTCTATTACGTCTATTTTTGAGAGCTCGTCGATAGCAAAGGCGCAGAAGTCCTCGTCGCTCATCTGCCAGAGGTCGTCGCCCTCGTTACAGAAATATTCAAGGCCTATCCATACCGTGTTTTCAAGGTCCTTTACCATATAAGGCGACCAGTTGTTGAAAATCTGCAATCTTCCTATTCTCACGTTTGGCTCTTGAATGTATATCCAGCAGTCGGGAACTATGTCCGACACCGTCTTTATCTTTGTTTTGTTTTTAAGCTTTAATTTGTTTACTAAAAGACCGACGGTAATAAAGTCGCGATAGGGAAGGTTACTCGCTATCTCTTTTACCTCTTCGGGCGCTTTGTCGCCCATTCCCTCGACCAAATCCTTTATAGGCATAGTGGAAAAATACACGTCGCCCGAAAATTCTTTTTCCTCGCCTTCTTTTAAAGCGACGATTTTTTCTACTGCGCCGTCGTCGATTTTAATGCCGTTCACCTTGGTGCCAAAAATTATTTCTCCGCCCATTCGGACTATTTCGTCCGCCATAGTCTGCCATAGCTGACCCGGGCCCTTTTTGGGGTAGGAATACTGTTCGATAAGAGAGGTCTCCTTCGACTTCTCGTCCTTTTTAAAGGGCTTCGTAAGCACGGAGAGCACCGCCTTGAAAAGCGAAAGCCCCTTTACGCGCTGTGCGCCCCATTCGGCAGAAATGTCGGCAGGGTTTCTGCCCCACACCTTTTCGGTATAATCCTCGAAAAACATTTCGTAAAGAGGTGCGCCAAAGCGGTTTATATAGAAATTGCGAAGCGAATCCTCTTTTTTCTTGAAAATACTCGACCAGATATAGCCGAATCCCGC
Organism: Eubacteriales bacterium; assembly: GCA_045654845.1. Lineage (GTDB taxonomy): Bacteria > Bacillota > Clostridia > Oscillospirales > CAG-272 > UBA1740. The sequence goes on from JAZOOB010000184.1 coordinate 13,065, forward strand.
CTTCACAGTGCGGAAAAAGCCCATATTCCTGAAGGTCTCGAGCTTTAAGGAAATCGGGTAGTCGAAGAACTTGCGAAGATAATATATTCTCGACACGCGATTGCGAAGAAGCATAACTCTTTCTTCTTTTTCGGGGTCGGGGCCGTTTTTCGAAAGAGGCTTCTCGGTGTTCAGAATGAGGTCGTCGCGAGAGGGCGAGCCCTGCATAGGCATAAGAGTCTGCCATATGCGGTTTACCTCATCGTTTTTGGAAAAGAAGCGGTGACCGCCTATATCCATTCTGTTTTCCTTATATTCAAAGGTGCGGGAAATTCCGCCCACAAAATCCTCTTCTTCTAAAATTACGGGCTTAATATCGGTTTCCTTCAAAAGACAGTAAGCGGCGGTAAGTCCCGCAGGGCCTGCGCCTATAATAATTGCGGTCTTTTTATTTTCTTGCATATTATTACTCTCCTTTGTAGACGAAAATTTTTCTTCCGACGTAGTTCCAGATTAAGACTATGCCCTTGACGAAGCAGTTGAGTAATATGTACCAAAGACCTTCGTGAGAGACAAAGAGCATACCGATATGCATAAGAAGCTCGGTGAGTGCAAAGCCTATAAGACCTACTACGGCGTAGATTAAAAACGAAGTCGCCTTTTTGCCCTTTTCTCTTTGCGTCTGAGAGGTGAAAACGAACAGCTGTGACAAGAGATAGTTTACGAAAAGACCGAATAAAAATCCCGCGCCTACACTAAAAGTAAGCGCAAAGCCGTCCTTTTTACCATCAAAGACGAATTCGGTCATAATATATAAAACGCCCATATCGACGACAGCAGACAAGCCACCTACGAATATATAGCGAATGAATTCAAAAATATTGTTTTTTTTGAGAAATTTTTTTATAGAGCTCAATGATTTTCTCCGATTTCAAGGCAGGATTGATTGGGCTGAAAAAAGAAAATAAGGGGCGCATAATCAAGGCGAAAATACGCCCCCTTTTGTTTCTTTATCTATTATTCGCACAAACGACGAATAATACTCACTTGATTTGAAAAAATTTACTTTTTTGTAAAAGGTTTGTGTGTAAATTATAGTTTACAAATTAGAACTGAAGCTTTTCTTCGATAAATGCTCTGACTTCGGAAATGGGCATACGAAGTTGCTCCATAGTATCGCGGTCACGGACTGTTACGCAGTTATCTTCCTTGGACTCGAAGTCGTAGGTGATGCAGAAGGGAGTACCTATTTCGTCCTGTCTTCTGTAACGCTTACCGATAGAGCCTGCTTCGTCAAACTCTACGTTGAAGTACTTGGAAAGCTCATCTGCAAGCTCGCCTGCCTCTTCGGAAAGCTTCTTTGAAAGAGGAAGAACAGCCGCCTTAACGGGTGCAAGTGCGGGGTGGAAGTGGAGAACGACACGGGTATCGTTTTCACCGATTTCTTCTTCGTCGTATGCTTCAATGAGGAATGCGAGTGCTACGCGGTCTGCGCCAAGCGAGGGCTCGACGACGTAGGGGATATACTTTTCATTGGTTTCGGGGTCGAAGTATTCAAGTGCCTTGCCCGAATGCTTTGAATGCTGGGAAAGGTCGTAGTCGGTACGGTCTGCAATTCCCCAGAGCTCGCCCCAGCCAAACGGGAAGAGATATTCGAAGTCGGTGGTCGCCTTCGAGTAGAAGGAAAGCTCCTCGGGGTCGTGGTCGCGAAGCTTGAGGTTCTCGGGCTTCATGCCGAGGCTGTAAAGGAAGTTTGCGCAATAATCCTTCCAGTAAGCAAACCATTCGAGGTCGGTGTCGGGCTTGCAGAAGAATTCGAGCTCCATCTGTTCAAATTCTCTGGTGCGGTAAACGAAGTTGCCGGGGGTTATCTCGTTACGGAAGGACTTACCTATCTGGCAGATACCGAAGGGGAGCTTTTTGCGGGTGGTACGCGCTACGTTAGGGAAGTTTACGAAGATACCCTGTGCGGTCTCGGGACGGAGATAAAGCTGAGAGGTGGAGTCCTCGGTTACGCCCTGATAGGTTTTGAACATGAGGTTGAACTTACGAACGTCGGTGAAGTCCGTCGCACCACAGTCGGGGCAGGCAATACCCTTTTCTTTGATGTACTGTGCGAGCTCTTCATTAGACCAAGCCGCAGGGTTGTCGGAAAGTCCGTTTGCCGCTACGTAGTCCTCAATGAGCTTGTCCGCGCGGTGACGGGTCTTACAGGACTTACAGTCCATAAGAGGA
>JAZOOB010000185.1:0-2663 GCA_045654845.1 Eubacteriales bacterium
TGCAACTTTGTGTTATACTATGTAAAAGAATGTAAATAAATGCAAAAAAATGCCCGATTTTGTGACTGAAACAGTTTTTCTAAAAGAAAAAATCGGCAAATAAAAATGAAAAGAGGCGAAGATTTTTGAGCATTGGAAAAAAAATAAGAAAGGCAAGACTCGAGCGCAAGTACACCTTGGACGAGCTCGCAAAAAAGGTGGGAACGAGCAAGCAGACCATCTTCCGTTATGAAACCGACGCGATATCGAACATTCCGTCCGACAAAATAGAGCTTTTGGCTCTCGCGCTCGGCACGACCCCTTCATATCTTATGGGTTGGAGCGACGAGGAGGAGGAAAAAAACGGCTCGGATAATTTGTGGAGAATTTCTAACCTTTCTCCCTTAAGAAAGAAAAAGATTCCTCTTTGCGGAGAGATAGCCTGCGGAGAGCCTATATATGCGGAGGAAAACCGCGAGACCTACGTGTCCACCGATTTTGATTTCGACGCCGACTTCTGCCTCACAGCACACGGTGACAGTATGATAGGCGCGAGAATTTACGACGGTGACGTGGTCTTTATAAAAAAGCAGTCCTCCGTCGAAAACGGAGAGATAGCCGTCGTAATTATAGACGACGAGGCGACCTTGAAAAGAGTCTACTATTACCCCGAGGACAATATGCTTATTCTCTGCCCCGAAAATCCCCGCTACGCGCCTATGTCTTTTTCGGGCGAGGAGCTTGACAGAATAAATATTTTAGGAAAGGCTATCGCCTTTCAGAGCAAGGTAAGATAATAACGCCTGTTTTAACGCGATTTTTTATAATAATTAATATTATTAGGTAAAAAAAGCTTAATTTTTCTTTACAAAAAAGAAAAACGGTGGTATAATATGTTATTAAATCGTTTTGTTTTTTCGGAAAGGAGGCTTTTATGGAAACGCGATACAGAGTTGCCCTTTATACCCTTGGCTGTAAGGTTTCTCAATATGAGACCGAGGCTGTGGCAGAAGCATTCGAAAAAAAGGGATTTATCCGCTGTGACTTTGAAGAAGAGTGCGACGTATACGTTATAAACACCTGTACCGTCACCCAAGAAAGCAACCGAAAGTCAAGACAGTTTATCCGTCGTGCAATAAAGAAAAATAAAGACGCTGTCGTTATGGTAATCGGCTGTTACTCGCAGACGACACCGCACGAAGTCAAAGAAATAGAAGGCGTGTCCTATATTTCGGGCACTGCCGACAAGCTTCTTTTGCCCGAAAAGGCGCTTGCGCTTCTCAAAGAGAAAAAGGTGGTCTCACCTATATGCGAGGTCTTTTCGCTTGAAAACGCGGTCTTTGAGGATATGCGTATAGAAAAAACGCCACGCACACGCACATACGTCAAAATAGAGGACGGATGTGACTGTCGCTGTACCTACTGCGCAGTCCCTAATGCGAGAGGTCCTGTGCGCTCGAAGGATATGCAAGCCGTTATCGACGAAATAAAAGTGCTTGCCGAAAAGGGTGTCAAGGAAGTAGTGCTGACAGGCATAGAAATCGCCTCTTACGGAAAAGACCTCGGCACAGCGCGTCTTATTGACCTCATAGAAGAAATAGAGAGAAGCGGACTTGTGGAACAGCTTCGCCTCGGCTCTATCACTCCCGAAATTCTTACCGAGGATTTCATTCTTCGCTTGAAAAAGGTTTCCTGCCTTGCGCCTCATCTTCATATTTCCTTGCAGAGTGGCTCTGACGGAGTGCTCAGAAATATGAAGCGCAGATACAATACCGAAAGAGTAGCAAAGGCTATGGCGCTTCTTAGAGAGCACGTACCTAATATAATGTTCACCTGCGACGTAATAGCGGGCTTCCCTATGGAAAGTGAAGAGAATTTCGAAGAAACTCTTTCGTTTATGGAAAAGGCGAGATTCCTCTACGCGCACATTTTCGCCTATTCAAAAAGAGAAAACACACCTGCTGCATGCTACGACGGTCAGATAGACGAGTCGATAAAAAAAGAGAGATGCAAAAAGCTCGCCAATCTTCAAAAGCGCGTCACCGACGACATCTTGCAAACAATAGTTGACAAGCAAGAGGAATTGAACGCGATTTTTGAAACCCACGGCGACGGAATTCTTTGCGGTCATACCTCTTCGTTTATAGAGGTGAGAGCAGAGGGCTCGGAAGCTCTCCGAGGGCAGATCTGCCCAGTCATTCCTCTTTCGCAGAAAAACGGCGTTTTATACTGTAAAATCAAATAAAAAATAAAAATATAACATAACATTGGAGAACAAAAATGGAAAACACCAAAAAGACAATGGACAAAATCGTAGCTCTCTGTAAATCGAGAGGCTTCATCTTCGCAGGCTCTGAAATTTACGGCGGTCTTGCTAACTCATGGGACTACGGTCCTCTCGGCGTAGAGTTCAAGAACAACGTTAAAAAGGCTTGGTGGAAGAAATTCGTTCAGGAAAACAAGTATAACGTAGGTCTTGACAGCGCTATTATCGTTAACCCTGAAATTTGGGTAGCAAGTGGACACGTAGGCGGATTTTCCGATCCTCTTATGGACTGTAAGTCCTGTAAGACCCGTCACCGCGCGGACAAGCTCATTGAGGACTACGTAGCGGCAAACGGACTTTCCGACAACCCTGCGGCTTGGTCTAATGAAGAGCTCGCACAGTACATCAAAGAAAAGGG
>JAZOOB010000186.1:0-7958 GCA_045654845.1 Eubacteriales bacterium
GTGGTCATAGGAAACGAAGGACACGGAATAGATGAAAAGCTTTCTTCTATCTGTGACAAGAGCGTGTATATCCCGATTTCAGATAAGGCAGAATCCTTGAATGCGGCAGTCGCCGCCTCTATATTCATTCGCGAGCAGGGACTGCTTTAATTAGGAGATTTTATGGATTCTTTACTGTATTGGCTCTGGCTCAGTCTCAGATGCACTATTGGCGGTGAGACTTTTTCAATTCTGAATAAAACCTTTGAAAAGCCGAGCGACGTGTATTTCGCGAAGGATGAGGACCTAGAAAAAGCGCTATCGTCATACAAAAGAGATATAAAAAGACTTTGCGACAAGAGCCTCACTGATGCGCGCAGAATTCTTGATTACTGTGCAAGCAGAAAGATAAAGGTGATAACCTATGAGTCACCCGAATATCCAAAAGCCTTTAAGTCGATTTCATCACCACCCTTAGTGCTCTATTATTACGGCACTCTGCCAGATTTGAATGGGGAATTGCTCGTTTCCATCGTCGGCACGAGGAGGATGAGCGAGTACGGAAAGAAAATGGCTTTTGAGATTTCACACGATCTTGCAAGGTCAGGTGCTGTGGTCGTCAGCGGTATGGCACTTGGCATAGACGGTGTTGCACATGCCGGTGCGATAAGCGGAGGCGGAAAGACTATAGCCATTCTCGGCTGTGGAATTGACAGAATATATCCGCCATCTCACAAGAAGCTATATTCATACATTATAGAAAACGGTGCGGTTATGACCGAATTTCCACCGACAGAAGCACCAGAGAGATATAACTTCCCGAAAAGAAACAGACTTATAAGCGCTTTATCAAGTGCGACAGTCGTTATTGAGGGTAGCATAGAAAGTGGCTCGCTTATTACAGGCCACCTCGCTATGAAGCAGAATAAAACCGTCTACGCGCTACCCCGAAACGTCGATGAGGAAAACGGAGAGGGTACGGCACTTCTTTTAAGAGAGGGCGCGAAATGTATTACCTGTGCCGATGACGTAGTGTCTGATTTTTCTTCATCGTATAACGGCAAAATAAATATATTCAAGCTATTAAAGAAATCAAGCTTGAATATGGAAGCGACTCTTATGAGAATGGGAGTAGCATTCGCGCCTTATGGCGAAAGAAAAAATAACGGTAAAGAAACTGACAAAAATGAAATAAATACCGCAAATACAGAGAATAAAGCAGAGCAGAGCGAAAGCATAAGAACAAGCTCTGTCACAGATGAAGAAAAGAGGAGCGTTTTTGCTATGCTTGGTAAGGACGCAGAAGTTTTCTATAATCGTATTCCCGAAAATGACGCGGTGTATATAGAAAGTATCGCGAAAAAGGGTAAAATAACCGAGGCGATGTCGACTACGACTCTGCTCGAGGTATACGGACTTATAGAGTCCTTGCCCGGAAACCGCATAAGACGAAAGTAATAAATAAAAAAGAAAGGCAAAAAAATGGCTAATTTGGTAATTGTTGAGTCCCCTGCGAAAGCGAATACTATTAAAAGCTATCTTGGCTCTAATTATAAGGTAATAGCTTCGAAGGGACATATCAGAGATCTTCCCAAAAGCACCTTTGGCGTCGATATTGAGAACAATTTTGAGCCTCATTATATAAACGTAAGAGGAAAGGGCGACGTAATAAAGCTTCTTAAAAAAGAGGCTAAGACCGCTAATAAGATTTTTCTCGCGACCGACCCTGACCGAGAGGGTGAAGCAATTTCCTACCATCTCGCCAATCAGCTCGGCATTCCGCTTGATAAGCAGTGCAGAGTTACCTTTAATGAGATTACCAAGGGTGCAGTAAAGGCGGCTATAAAGAATCCCGTCGCTATAAACGAATCCCTCGTGAACTCTCAGCAGGCGAGAAGAATTCTTGATAGAATTGTGGGCTACAAGCTCAGTCCGTTTCTTTGGAAGCACGTTAAAAGCGGTCTTTCTGCGGGACGCGTACAGTCGGTAGCTACCAGAATCATTTCCGAGCGCGAGGAGGAAATCCGTTCCTTTAAGCCGAAGGAATTCTGGACTATCAAGGTAGACCTTCTTACCGAGAAGGGCGAGAATATCAAGTCGAAATTCTACGGCACAGCCGAAAAGGAAATAAAGCTTAATTGTGAAGAGGATGCCCTCGCTATTGAAAACGCAGTCAAGGGCGGACAGTTCAGGATAAGCAGTGTAAAGAAGACACAGAGAAACAGAAACCCCTTGCCCCCCTTCATTACCTCTACCTTGCAGCAGGAGGCGTCCAAGAGATTGGGATTCCCCACGCAGAAGATAATGAAGATAGCTCAGGAGCTTTACGAAGGTATAAATATCGGAAGCGAAAATGGCGGTGTTCAGGGTCTTATCACTTATATGCGTACCGACTCGTTAAGAGTTTCTACTGTTGCGCAGGATGCGGCAAGAAAGCTTATTGCCGAGCTTTACGGTGAGGACTATTTCCCGCACACCCCCAAGCAGTATAAGACTAAGAGCAATTCTCAGGACGCGCACGAGGCTATAAGACCCTCAAACGTATCCATTATGCCTAAAAATATAAAGAAGTACCTCACAAACGACCAGTTCAAGCTCTACAAGCTTATATGGGAGCGCTTTATGGCGAGCCAGATGTCTGCCGCTGTATTCAACACGCTTTCTATCGATTTTGAGAGTGCTGGATATGTCTTCAAGTCCAGTGGAAGCTCGCTCAAGTTCAAGGGCTTCTTGGCTATATATGACGCGATAGACGGCTTTGGCGCAGACGAGGGAGAGGATCCTATTCTCACGACCTTGCCTTACGTTACACAAAACGATAAGGTCACCTTGAAGAGCTTTGATAAGTCTCAGCACTTCACAGAAGCGCCCCCTCGCTATAATGAAGCGTCGCTTATCAAATTCCTTGAGGAAAACGGCATAGGTCGTCCAAGCACTTATGCGCCTATCATAACTACTATAATTGCGAGAAACTACGTAAAGCACGAGGGCAAGTCTCTCGTTCCTACCCCTATCGGTGATATAACCACAAAGATTATGAAGGAGCAGTTCCCTGAAATAGTCGACTATAAGTTCACCGCTGATATGGAAAACAAGTTTGATATGATAGCTAAGGGTTCTGCCGAGCTTTTAGAAGTATTAAATGAGTTTTACGATAGATTTAAGGTTTCTCTCGAAAGCGCAGAAAGCAAGACAAAGGACGAGGAAATCGAAATACCGCCCGAAGAGTCCGACTACGTATGTGAAAAGTGCGGAGCTAAAATGGTGTATAAGAACGGTAGATTTGGTAAATTCCTCGCTTGTCCCAACTATCCCGACTGTAAGAATACGAAGGCGATAGGAAAGGACGGAGCTCCCGTCGATAAGAAAGAGGAGACGGCAGACGTAGCAGAATTCAAATGCGAGCTTTGTGGCGGAGATATGGTCGTAAGAAACGGCAGATACGGAAGCTTCTATGCCTGCAAGAATTATCCTACCTGTAAGTTTACAAAGCAGAAGGTCTCTCAGATAGGTGTCGACTGTCCCAAGTGCGGCGCGGCAATAGTTGCAAAGCACGGAAAGAGAAAGACCCTCTTCTATAGCTGTGAAAGATATCCCGACTGTGACTTTTCATCATGGGATCTTCCTCTTGCAGAAAAGTGCCCCGATTGTGGAAAAAATCTGTTCTACAGAAAGAGCAGAAAGCTGGTTTTCTGTATGGATAAGGATTGCGGCTATAAGAGAGAAGAAAGCATAAAGGAAGACAATGGAAAATAATAAAAAAGTGAAGGTCATAGGCGCAGGTCTTGCAGGCTGTGAGGCGGCATGGCAGGTGGCGAAGCTCGGTGTTTCGGTAGAATTGTACGAAATGAAGCCGAAGAGCTTTTCCCCCGCCCACCACAGAGAAGAGTTTGCAGAGCTTGTATGCTCGAATTCCTTGCGCTCAAATCAGCTTTCAAACGCCGTCGGACTTTTAAAAGCGGAGATGCACAAAATGGGCTCTCTCATATTAGAGGCGGCATATAAAACCGAAGTCCCCGCAGGAAGCGCTCTTGCGGTAGACCGAGAAAAATTTTCTTCATATATCACCGAAAAAATAAGATCTAATCCGAAAATTACGGTGATAAATGAGGAAATTACCGAGATAGATCCGAATACAGACGATATAGTAATATATGCGACAGGACCTTTGACGAGTGACAAGCTTGCAGATAGCATACTCGAGTTTGTCGGTGGTGACGAGCTTCATTTCTACGATGCCGCCGCCCCTATCGTCGATGCCACAACCATTGACTATGACGTAGCCTTTTTCGCTTCGAGATATGGAAAAGGAAATGGTGACGATTATCTTAACTGTCCTATGAATGAAGAACAGTATGACGCCTTTTATAAAGCGCTTTTAGGGGCCGAAATGGCACCTTTAAAGGAGTTTGATGCAGAGGCGCAGAAGGACGTCAAGGTTTTTGAGGGCTGTATGCCTGTCGAGGTAATGGCGAAAAGAGGTTACGACGTTCTTCGCTTCGGTCCCATGAAGCCTGTCGGGCTTCCTTTGCCAAGTACAGGCAAGGACGCCTTTGCGACAGTACAGCTTCGTAAGGAAAATTTAGACGCTACAATGTATAACATAGTAGGCTTCCAGACTCATTTGACTTTTCCCGAGCAGAAAAGAGTTTTCAGAATGATTCCCGGTCTTGAAAATGCAGAGTTTTTCAGATACGGAGTAATGCATAGAAATACTTATCTTAATTCCACAAAGCTTTTGAATCCCGACTATTCGGCGAAAAAGAATGAAAACATCTTTTTCGCAGGACAGATGACGGGTGTAGAGGGCTACGTGGAGTCCGCTTCATCGGGCTTTGTCGCAGGTGTAAATGCGGCGTTGAAAGCAAAAGGGAAGAGGGGTCTTATTTTCCCCGCGACTACTGAAATCGGTGCGCTTTCTCACTACATAAGTGATAAAAACGTGAACAATTTTCAGCCGATGAACGCTAATTTTGGAATTATCGCACCTCTTGACAAGAAGGTCAAGGGTGGGAAGACCGCGAGAAACGAGGCATATTCCGTCCGTTCTCTCGAGGTTGTAGAGGAAATATATAACCTTTTAAAAGAAGAACAAATTGAGGTTTGAAATGAAGATTATAATCGACGTTATGAGCGGTGATAATGCGCCGAAGGAAATTTTACGCGGCGCTTTAATGGCTGCCGATGAATATCCCGCCTCTATTGTGGTTGTCGGTGATCGCGAGATCATTGAAAATACCGCAGAGCAAGAGGGACTTTCTCTTGACAAGGTCACGGTGGTACACGCCGACTCGGTTATTAATATGGAGGACAAGGCTCTTTCTGTCGTAAGAGAGAAAAAGGATTCTTCTATGAGCGTAGGTCTTAAAATGCTCGCACAGGGAGAGGGCGATGCCTTTGTAAGCGCGGGAAATACGGGAGCACTGCTCGCAGGCGCTACGCTTTTGGTAAGAAGAATAAAGGGAATACAGAGGGCTGCAATAGCGACAGTGTTGCCCCTTGCTTCGCCTACACTTCTTATGGATTGTGGCGCGAATCTGGAAATTACCCCCGAGAATGCAGAGCAGTTCGCTATAATGGGCTCTATTTATATGGAGAAGATATACGGCATAAAGAATCCCAGAGTAGGTCAGGTAAATAACGGAACGGAATACAATAAGGGTCTGCCGTTACAGGTTAAGTCCTACGAGCTTATGTCTGCGTCGGAAAAGATAAACTTCGTCGGTAATATTGAGGCAAAGAATATTCCTTTTTCGGAATGTGACGTGCTTGTCACCGATGGATTTACGGGTAACGTGGTTCTTAAATTGCTTGAGGGCATGGGTAAGTTTATGTTTACCGAGCTTAAGACTATGTTCCTTTCCAACGTCGCGACCAAGCTTTCCGCCGCCTTTATGAAGAGCAAGCTTAAGATACTGAAGGCGAAATTCGATGCATCAGAGCATGGTGGTGCGCCTCTTCTCGGCATTTCAATGCCGGTAATAAAGGCTCACGGAAGCTCGGATGCCCGCGCTATTAAAAATGCCGTACATCAGGCTATCACCTTTGTAAATACGGGTATAAACCGCGATATTGCAAAGTGGGTGCTTGATAATGCATCAGACGAAAAGGCGAAAAAGGAAAGCGAAGAAGCTACAAATAAAGAATAATTGAGGATAGAAAAATGTCGGCAGAAAAGGATTTTATTCTTCTTGAAGAAAAAATCGGTTACGTTTTCAAAGACAAGACATTATTAAAGACAGCGCTTACGCATTCGTCGTTCTACAATGAAAACAAAAAGAAAACAGACGTAACTCCTTCAAATGAAAGACTTGAATTCTTGGGCGATACCATTTTAGAGATTGTAATAAGCGAGTATCTCTATAATACCTTTCCCGAGGACAAAGAGGGGGTTCTTACACAGATAAGACAAAGACTCGTTTGCGAGTCTGCGCTCGCTTCCGCCTCTCGCAGAATAGAGCTTGGCGACTTTCTCTTTTTAGGAAAGGGAGATGACCTTGGTGGCGCGAGAGAACGCAATTCGGTTTTGGCGGACGCATTTGAGGCTTTGCTTGCGGCGGTTTATCTTGATAACGGGGAAAACGGCTTGTGTGTAGCAAAAGAGCTTATTCTTTCTCTTATGAAAAATCAGCTTGAAAACTGTTATTCAAATTACGGAGACTATAAAACACAGCTTCAGCAATTAGTCGAGCAGGACGGCAAGGAAATTCTCTATTACGAGGTAATTTCTGAAAAAGGACCTGCCCACGAGCGCATTTTCACAGTAGCCGCAAAGTTGAACAGTAATACGATAGGCACAGGAGAAGGACGCTCAAAACGCGAGGCAGAGCAGAAGGCGGCACGCGAAGCACTCTTGCTGTTTGGAATAAATAAGGATTTGAAATGACGAAAAAGCATATAAATATTCCCGTCTTTATCCCACACCTCGGGTGTCCTAATCAATGTGTTTTTTGTAATCAAAGGACAATTTCAGGTGTTACGGAATTTGACATATCCTCGGTTTCAAAAACGATAGAAGAAGCACTTTCTACTGTCGATAGAGAAACAAGCGAGGTGGAAATAGCTTATTTTGGTGGCTCTTTTACAGGACTTCTGCCATCTCTTATGAAAGAACTGTTGGAAATCGCTTTTTCTTACATAGAAAAAGGAAGCGTAGATTCAATAAGACTTTCTACAAGACCCGACTATATAGACGAAAAAATACTCGATACTCTTAAAAGATATGGTGTAAAAACCATAGAGCTCGGCTTGCAGAGTGCTTCGGATAGAGTATTGGACAGATGCAAGCGTGGACACGGCTTCGCCTCTGAAATGAAGGCCTGCGCTCTTATTAAGGAGTATGGCTTTGACCTTGTAGGACAGATGATGATAGGTCTGCCCGACGCTACCATAGAGGACGAAATAAGAACAGCCGAGTTTATTGTAAATAGCGGCGCGCGCGGTGCTCGCATATATCCGACAGTAGTTTTAAATGATACAGAATTAAAGGATTTTTGTGTCAATAAGGAATATTCGCCCTTGACTATTGAGGACGCTGTATTTCGCTCTAAGGAAGTAGCTAAGATATTCGTAAAAAACGATGTCGAGATAATAAGGATAGGTCTTTGCGCATCTGAGAATCTCGTGTCCGACAAAACCTATTTTGCAGGTCCGAATCATTCGGCACTAGGCGAGTTGGTTTACGGTGAGATTTACTACGATCTTATTTTAGAAAAGATAAGCAAAGAAAACGACGATAAGAAGGGTAAGGCCCTGATAATAGAAGCGCCTGTCGGCTTTTCGTCGAAGATAATAGGACAAAAAAGAAAGAACGCAAAACGCTTGGAGGAAAACTACGGCTTTTCACGTGTAAAGGTATGTGAAGTCGACGGACTTTCGGCGTATGAAATAAAAATCAAAATTTTAGAATAGAGGAAAAAGATGTATCTTAAATCTCTTGAATTGCACGGGGTTAAATCATTCCCGAACAGAACAGTATT
>JAZOOB010000187.1:0-1896 GCA_045654845.1 Eubacteriales bacterium
GTGGCGATCAAAACCCTACCGTAATGCTGACTCTTGAGAGTGGCGAGGAATACGTGTACGCGAAAAGAGAGGACGGAAGCTATATAGTTTCCTCCGGCAAGGGAATTCTTATCTGCCGTATGACTCCGAAGGTCAAGGGAGTGGCGATAGTCTGTCATAATGGGGACGAGCCACAGATAAAAACACATATTACCGAGCTCGTTTGCGCGCTTTTGGGAATAGGCGCTAACAAGGTGAGCGTAAATTCTTCAAAATAAATTTCAAAAAGCGGAATATTTCGTATGAGAAAATAATATATATGTAATACATTAAAGACACGTAATGGAGGAAAAAGAAATGGCAAAATTATTTGGTAAAAACGGAGCGATCTCAAAATTCGGAAAGCGTAATATCGTTATAGTCTGCGCGGTGCTTCTCATAGGACTCGCGGTTTATTTGAATTATCTCTGGTATTACGATTCGCTTAACAATCTCGGATACGGCGATAATAATATGAGCGATCAGGTAGGCGCAGGCGAAGATCAGAACGCCTCTGCAGACGCACAGGATAATACCGAAGCATATTTCAGTGCGACCCAGCTCAGCCGTCAACAAGCAAGAGATGAGGCACTTGAGGTTTTGCAGAGCGTGGTCTCGAGCGAAAGCGCGCTTGAGGTGACAAAGGAGGAGGCCCTCGCTGATATTTCAAGAATAGCGTCGGAAATCGAAAAGGAATCAAACATAGAAGCACTTGTTTTGGCAAAGGGATTTGAAAAGTGCATAGCTGTTGTAAACGGCGATAGCGCGAGCGTGATAGTAAAGACTACCGACGGCGAGCTTGTAAACAGCCAGATAGCACAGATAAGCGAAATCGTTTACACCTCTGCGGGCATTCTTCCTGCAAACACCAAGATAATTCAAAAGTAAGGCGCACTGGCGAGGACTATGCCCACTACAATGCCTTTTGGCACAAGAAAAGCACCAAAGAATTTTCTTTGGTGCTTTGTTTTATTCTTTTGTCTGTTCGGCAATTGATTTTTCAAGAATAATGAAAATTAACACTGTCAGCAGTTCATACGGAAGCGGACAGAATTCACCTGGGTTTACCTGACTCATCAAAAGAATGCCGAGATAGGAGATTCCAAGACATAGGTTATATGGAGTTCTCTTTTTGAAAACAAGACCTATTCGAACTATTATCTGATAAGAGTATGCAAAAATTCCGAAAAGTCCAAGGCTTCCTATTACCTGAGGTATCATCATATGATACCAGTGCATAGCGCCTTTTTTAGGAGAGTACAGGTCGTTTATTCCCGTATAACCCAAGCCCTTGCCGAAGAAGGGGGCGGAACGGAAGTCCTCAAATGACCGTATAATTAGCTTATTTCTTGCCTCGTCGCCCGAAACAAAGGAGAAAAAGGATTTGATCTTTCCGTCATCAAGGTGAAAATTAGACAAAATCTTTTCTGCGCCGAGATGAATAAGGGCCTGTCTTAATGCAAAAAAGCCAAAAAGAGATAAGGCGATGCATGCAAAAAATACGAGAATATTCTTTTTGTTGTATCGGAAGGAATATATGATGCAAACGAGGAAAAGCAGAGGGGAAATGAGAAGCGCGCTTCTTGACGTGGTGAGAAGCAACGAAATGAACATTATAAAGCCAGGAAAAAAGTGAATCGTCTTTTTCCTTGCAAAATAGAAGGGGAAGGGCAGGCAGAAGAAAAGCATAGTAGATACGTTATTTTGCCATTGGAACGCCCTTGAAAACTCATAAATCAGCCCTTCTTCTAAAAGGAGGGGGAGGTTTGCTATATAGATTTGGAATATACAAAAGGCGCAGAACATACCGAAAAAGTACATAGCTTTTGCAAAATCCTCAAAGAGATTTCTTTCGCTTTTGAAAATTCCTGTACGGGC
>JAZOOB010000188.1:0-2786 GCA_045654845.1 Eubacteriales bacterium
CAGATAGAGCTTGGAAATAAAGCGGCAAAAAGCGAGCTTATAAACGCCAATCTTCGTTTGGTAGTAAGTATAGCGAAAAAGCACACGGGAAAGGGCATGTATCTGCTCGACCTTATCCAAGAGGGTAACCTCGGTCTTATGAAGGCGGTAGAAAAATTTGATTACCGCAAGGGATATAAATTTTCTACCTACGCTACTTGGTGGATAAGACAGGCGATAACAAGAGCGATAGCCGATCAGGCGAGAACTATCCGTATTCCCGTACATATGGTTGAAACTATTCATAAAGTATCAAGAGCTACGAGAGAGCTGGTACAGGAGCTTGGCAGAGATCCTACCATTACCGAAATAGCGAATTTCCTTGATATGCCCTTAAATAAGGTCTGCGACGTTATGAAAATAGCGCAGGACCCCATTTCTCTCGAAACACCGATAGGCGAAGAAGAGGACAGTCACCTTGGAGATTTTGTCGAGGACTATGATTCGCCCTCGCCCTCAGAAGCCGCTTCCTATGCGCTCTTAAAAGAGCAGCTTATGTCGGTTTTACATACACTTTTGCCGAGAGAAGAAAAGGTAATAAGACTGCGCTTCGGCCTTGACGACGGAAGACCGCACACACTCGAAGAGGTCGGTCAGGAGTTCGATATAACCCGTGAGCGTATTCGTCAGATAGAGGCGAAGGCACTGAGAAAATTGAGACATCCAAGTCGCTCAAAAGCCTTGCGCGAGTATCTTGAAGGTTAATTTTTTCTATTTCGTTAATTTTTTACAAAAAAAGATATTAAAGAGAATTTAACTTGACTTTTAGTGAGTTTTATAGTAAAATTACTAGGTAGGTTTGTTTAAACAACATTGGAAATATTTTGGAGGATCAATTTATGAAAAAATTACTGTGTTTAGCCCTGTGCTTAATCATGGTACTGTCGATGCTTCTCGTCGGCTGTGGAAAGGATAAAGGCGACATTGGTGACGACCTCATTCAGGAAGAAGAAGAGGTAAGAAACGCAATAACGCTTAAATTTTATATAGTTACTGACGAAGTTACTACGTCTGATGCAAAGGAAGCTATGCAGGATGCCTTTAACAGCGTAGCACGTGCAAAATATTCTACTCAGATAGAATTCGTTTTCTGCACAGCAGACGAATATAAGGCCACCGTTGATAGCGCGCTTGAAAGCGCAAGCAAATCTATAGAAGACGGCAAAGAGAGTCCTTCTAAGGTTTACGACAGTTACGAGGTAGTTACCGAGCTTGATGAGTTCAACCTTCCTTACCTTATATATCCCGAAGCACTCGAAAATCAGATAGATATCGTTCTTATTACAAGCAAGGAAATGCTTGAGGAGTATATCGAGAAGGATTACGTTCTTGATATCACTCAGTACCTCGACGGCGAGAACAGCGCAATCAAGGAATATACTAACACCAGCTTGCTTACAAACACACAGATAAATAAGAAATGGTATGCAGTTCCTAACAACGTAGTTGTAGGTCAGTACAAGTACCTTCTCGTTAACAAGGAGCTTGCGGGCAACTATTATCTCGTTGAAAGCGACTTTACCGAGGTAAACGCTGATGGCAACACAGTAGTTAACTATGCTACCTGCCTTGACTTCGTAAAGAGCATTGCAAACGATGATTCTCTTAAAAACGTTGCACCTATCTATGAAATGTTTGATTTCCCGACCACTCAGTTCTGGTCAATGGACGGCTCGCCCTTCGCGCTCTCTACCTTCTATGCACCTAACACCGGCTTCGGTGATTACGTAAAGGTTTCGAGCACCTTTGAAAATCAGACCTATATTGACTATTTGAAATTTGCAAAAGAGTCTGAAAATAACGGTTACGTTGCAGAAAATCCCGAAAAATCAGATAGCTTTGGTTTGAAGGTCGTTTATGACGACTACGCTTCCCGTTACACCTACGGTGAAGATTACTACGTAATCACACTTGATAACCCCAGAGTATATGCAAACGACGGCTTCGATTCTATGTTTGCAGTTTCAGCATTCACCGCGTCTGCGACTCGTTCCATGGAGATCATCGAGGATCTTTTGACTACCTCTGATCTTTGTAACATTCTTCTTTACGGCGTAGAGGGAAGTGACTACTACTTCGACGAAGAGGAACAGACTGTTACCAAGATAGCGAATGAGTATAAGATGGATAGTAAGTACACAGGAAACGTATTCATGACTTATCCTTGCATAAGCGACGGTATGTTCAAGAATCACTGGACCTACGGTATGCTTCAGAATCAGGAAGTAGCTTCCGCACCTCTTGAAGGTCTTGATTCTCAAATTATTTGGGATTCCGTTCTCACCGCTATTATAAACGATCAGATGCTTATGATGGCTCAGAACGAGGTTCTTGAGGTTGTAGGTGAGGCTATGACTTCCACCAACATTAACGACTACGTATTGCGTTTACAGCAGTTCTATGCAGGTATAGACCCCAATGCAGAGCCCGAACTTGTTAAACCCGGTGAGACCACCACCGAGCCTGTTACCATTTCTGCTGAAATAAAGAAGCAGGTAAACGAGCTCGTTTACGGTATAACCGAAAAGGTACAAAACGAGGACGGAACTTTCACCACTGTCACAAGAGGTGGCTTCAGAGAAATCGCTACGAAGATCGCAGAGGAGACTATCGCTCTCGTAATGGCGAA
This sequence comes from Eubacteriales bacterium, assembly GCA_045654845.1. Taxonomy (GTDB): domain Bacteria; phylum Bacillota; class Clostridia; order Oscillospirales; family CAG-272; genus UBA1740. Next base: position 2,669 of record JAZOOB010000188.1, read on the forward strand.
ATCTGAGGGATATTTCGATATACTCAATAATTGCAAGACCGCAGCAGAAATTGATGCGGCAATAGAGGAAATCAAGGCTGATATGGATTCTTCCTATTTGTTCAATAACACTCGTGTT
>JAZOOB010000189.1:0-2637 GCA_045654845.1 Eubacteriales bacterium
GATTCGATAACACACGGCTACGACGCGCTAAGACCGTCAAACCGATATATTGCCCGTCTTGCCGAAGCGCTTGATGCCGAGGAGTATAATAAAGCGATAGGCGGAGAGATATTCTTTCCCGCGCTTGCAAAAATCAAAAACGATATATCCCCCGATTATATAACCGTCGCCTATGGCACGAATGACTGGAATAGAGTGGGCGAGGGCGAGTTTATAGAGAATTGCAGAGGATTTTATCGCGCTTTAAGCGAGAATTATCCGGACGCCAAAATCTTTGCCATTAGTCCTATATGGCGAGCCGACGTAGATCAAGCCCGACCCTTTGGCGAATTTTCTAAGGTTGAAAAAGATATAGAATATGCGATAGACGGTTTACAAAACGTGACCGTAATTAAGGGCTACGATTTCGTACCCCACGAAGAAGGATTCTATGCAGACCTATATCTTCACCCGAATGACGATGGGTTTGAGCATTACGCAAAAAATATTATAAAAGAAATAAAAGACGCGCTTTGACAGTCAAGAGAAAGGTAGAAAACATTATGGTATCAGAAAAGATGAAAGCCTTGGGCGTAAAAAAGTCCGTAATACGCGAGATTTTTGAATACGCGAAGAAGAGAAAGGCAGAAATAGGGGCAGAAAACGTATTTGATTACAGTATAGGAAACCCGAGTGTTCCCGCACCCGAAATAGTAAACGAAATCTTAAAATCTCTTATAGATAACACCGACCCCGCGCTTTTACACGGATACACCTCGGCGCAGGGCGATTATGACGTAAGAAAGGCTATTGCCGATTATATTGAAAAAACTCACAAAGTAGAGGCAGATGCAGACCTTATATATATGACCGTCGGCGCGGCGGCTTCTCTTACTGTTTCCCTAAACGCGCTCATTACACCGAACTCTGATGAAGAGGTCATAGTATTCGCGCCCTTTTTCCCCGAATATAAGGTGTTTGTAGAGAAGGCGGGCGCAAAGCTCGTTACCGTGCCTTCAAGCGAGCCCGATTTTCAGATTGATTTCGATAAGCTCACAGGCGCGTTAAACGAAAAAACGAGAGCCGTAATAGTGAACTCGCCTAATAACCCCACAGGCGTAGTTTTGAGCGAGGAAACAATAGTACGTCTTTGCGAGATTCTTAAAAAGGCAGAAAAGGAATACGGACACCCGATATATCTCATTTCCGACGAGCCTTATAGAGAGCTCGTTTACGGCGGAGTAAAAGTGCCCTTCCTTACCGCATATTACGATGATACTATCGTATGCTATTCCTTCAGCAAGTCACTTTCCTTACCGGGAGAGAGAATAGGTTATATATTCGTTTCACCGAAAGCGAGTGAGAAAAAGGACGTATACGCGGCTGTGCTTGGCGCAGGCAGAGCGCTCGGATTTGTGTGCGCGCCCTCGCTTTTCCAGAAGCTTATACCCGCATGTCTCGGAAAAACCTCGGATATCAGCATATATGACAGAAACAGAGCTATGCTCTATGAAAATCTGACCGAGTACGGATATACCTGTGCGAAGCCTGACGGTGCTTTCTATCTTTTCGTAAAGGCGCTTGAAAAGGACGCTTATGCATTCTATGAAAGGGCGAAGAAGTACGAGCTTCTTTTAGTCCCCGGTGACGACTTCGGCTGCGAGGGCTACGTACGAATTGCGTACTGTGTAACCACCGAGCAGATAGAACGCTCTCTGCCCGCCTTCAAAAAACTCGCAGAAGAATATAGAAATGAAGAATAAGATAATCGCGTGGCGCTCGTCGTCACGCGTTTTTTATTTGTTGACTTTTTCCTTGTTTTGTGATATACTGAACTTGTTGATATTTCAACAAGTTTGCACAATCAAATCGGAGGTAGGAATATATTTAAGGTCACTGCCGTAATAAAGCATTGTGCAAATTACGTCAAATAAAAATTTTCGAAAGGAATTTTCAGATGAGCCAGATGGATAAAAAATACGAGGCATTATTCACGCCTTGGAAAATAGGAAACGTTGAAATCAAAAACCGAATAGTAATGTGTCCTATGGGCGGTACTTCGCTTTTTGGTTGGTTTGAACTTACAGGCTGTCACTTTGATAAGGAGGCGGCAAAGCTTTTTCTTGAAAGAGCGAACAATAACGTAGGACTTATCATTCCCGGAATCGCCCCCTTGCGCGATACCTTCTGGGGAAAATGGTTGTGGCAGAATCCGAAGATGTTTGAGGATCTGAAGCTCTTTATGGACGAGATTCATAAAACGGGAGCGAAGCTCTTTATTCAGTTGACAGCGGGAATGGGACGCTCTTGGGCTATTACAGAGCTCGTTGCACCCTTACATAAAAACAAGTTTACCCGCGCTCTTATAAAGCCTATAATCGATACGAATCACGAGCTCGCCAGCCCCAGCCCCCAGAAATCACGTTGGGCGCACGATATCGAATGCCCCGAGATGACGAAGGAGCAGATACACGAGATTATAGAAGCCTTTGCAAAGACGGCGAAGCTCTGCCGCGACGCAGGTGTAGACGGCGTCGAGGTACACGCGGTACACGAGGGCTACCTTCTCGACCAGTTTGCTATCGAATTCTTCAACAAGAGAGAGGACGAATACGGAGGCAGCTTCGAAAATCGCTATCGATTTGCGGCGGAGGTTGT
>JAZOOB010000190.1:0-8681 GCA_045654845.1 Eubacteriales bacterium
AGTTTTCGATTCGGTTTTTTCATCAACACCGCACATGCGTTTTAAGGTGTCGTCGTGGAAAACTACAAGCTCACCGTCAGCGGTTATATGGACGTCAAGCTCAATTCCGTAGCCCGCTTCACAAGCAAGCTCGAATGCGGCAAGAGAGTTTTCGGGAATACCGTTTCCGTGAAGACCGCGGTGCGCATAGCACTTGCAGTTTTCAAAGAAAACCTCGGTTTTATTTTTTCTGCCGCTTGGAAATATCAAAAAAGCGTATATTGAAAAAAGTAATATTAAGATGCCTAATGATATATAAAGGGCTATCATTGAGCATCCTCCGCCGTTATACGCTTTGCATCACCGTGCTTTACAAAGAACATCGTGATAAATGCCGCAAATACCATTATAGTAGCATAAACGAAGAGGGAAGTCATTCTGATTTCCATAAACACACCGCTGAGCATAGGAGTTATAGTCTGAGCCGCCATGCTTGCCGTGTAATAGAATCCGGTATATTTACCGACGTCACCGCCGCGTGCAAGCTCAACAACCATAGGATAGGAGTTTACATTTATGGTTGCCCAGCCCATACCTGCCGTAATGAATATTAAATTCATCATCCAAGCGGGCGAACCGTTTCTTGCAAAGGAAGCTACGAGGAAGGAAGTTCCCAAAAGAATGATGCCGGCGAGAATCGTTTTCTTTCTGCCGAATTTGGTAGCAAGCATACCTGCAGGAACGTAGCAAACTATTGCAGCACCGGTGGCTATCATAAGTGTGAGATTGTAGTCAAGGTTAAGTACCGTAGAAGCGTAAACCGAATATTTACTTGTCACGGCATTATATCCCATATACCAGAGCGCAACAGATGCGAGAATAAGCAAAAGGGAAACGAATTCTTTACGGGAAAGCTTACGCGAACCACTGTTTGCAGCTTCCTCATCAGGAGTATCGTCTATACCGTATTTTTCGGTGTCGGCTGCCATTTCTGCCGCAAGCTTAGGCTCATTTACAGTAAGCTTGAATACGAAAAGTGCTATAAGCATTATTCCTGCTATGATGCAGAAAAATGAGGTGTAGCTCATAATTGCATTTTCGGTCTTTCCAGTGCCGAAAACTTTGCCAAGTATAAGTACGATAATACCACCCACAGCACCCATAAGATTTATAATAGAATTTGCCTTTGATCTTAATGGCTTTACAGTGACGTCAGGCATCAGTGCCACCGCAGGGGAACGGAAGGTCGCCATAGACAATAGTGTCATAAGAAGAACTAAAAGGAATACTATCAAGGTCGAAGGATTCTGCTTCATTGTCATTCTGGCATATGCTTGACGCGCAGGAACTACGTAGTTCGTATAGTCCTCTGTAACTTTGTCGTCCTCGCCATACATTTTTATAGAGGTGAAGTCTTCTTTTGTAAATTTATCGCATATGGAGAGTATTTCTCCCGTGTCGGGGTGCTTTATATCGAGGTCTGCCTCATAGAGTATCACTTGAGCATTTTCTGCCTTAGGAGATACAGACTCGATTTTAGCGAGCTGGGCATTGTCTGCAAAGCTCATTCCAACAAACGCTATAACTGCGCAAAGAGTTCCTATCAGTATAAAAGGAGTACGTTTTCCGCGCTTGCTTTTACATTTGTCGGAAAGAGTACCGAATAAGGGAAGCATAAAGAGTGCAAGAATGTTATCAAGAGCCATTACCGCGCCCGATACTGCTTGGTTAAGACCAAACTTATCGGTCAGGATCTTCGGAATAATGGTGTCGTATGCTTGCCAGAATGCGCTTATAAGGAAGAACGCTAAGCCAACACACATTATACGTTTGTAATTAAGTTTCATAATAATCTCCTTAAATGGAATTTAATATACGTATATATTATACAGCAAAAGTGAATTTATTGCAAGCATCACTTCATGTTCTGCCGCATAATTTCATAGCCGATTATAGTTGTAGCCGAGGCGGCAGAAAGGGAAGCGTCGAAGCTCTGTGCATAGGGTATTTTTACTATAATATCAGATTTTTCAAGCAATTCCTTTGAAATTCCTCGTTTTTCGCCACCTACTATTAAAAATATAGGTAATTTTAGCTCGGTTTTTCCCAAAACGTCATCGGTCCTCAAATCTGCAGATACTACCTTGTATCCTGAGTTTTTGAAGGCATCGCACGCTACCAAGGCGTCTGACGTGTATACGGGGAAAAGCTCTGATGCACCTGCCGATGCTCTGCAAACAACGCCGGCCGCACTCATCCAGTTTCTTTCAGGAAGTACTATTCCGTCGACACCGAAGGAATAAAGAGAACGAAGCGCATATCCGAAATTATATGGATCTTCAATACCTTGTATCATAACGTAAAAGCCGTTTGGCTTTATTTTATCTTCCGAAAGAGTAGGTATAGTCCTGTCGGTGCAGAGAGCAATTATGCCACCGTGAGAGTTGCCGAGAGTGAGCTTTTCTATCGTTTCTTTGTCGGATTTTGTGAGCTTGAAGCCGTATTTTTCACCTTGATGCGAGAGATATCCGACTTCTTTTTTTATTTTATCGTATCGACCTTCGTCATACATAATTTCGAGAATCTTTCTGTCATTATGTACGGGATTTTCCAGATTTTTCAAGACAGCGCGGATAGAAGTCATTCCTTCCATCACAAAGGAGGTCCCGAATTTGTCTGCTTCCTTTATCATAGATTTAGAAAACCTTTCATATAGTTTATAAGAAAATAATTTATGGGGGTATCGTATGCTATATAATAACACAAGACAAAGATGTGAGATTCTTGCAGAGTATCTTATTAAAAATAATGAAACTGTACGTGGGGTAGCACAAAAATTCAGTATAAGCAAAAGTACGGTACATAAGGATATTACTATAAGACTAAAAAACGCAAATCCCATATTATATGCCGAGGCGAAGGACGTACTTGAAAGAAATAAGTCGGAACGACACCTGCGCGGCGGTGAGGCGACAAGACAAAAATATCTCAAAAAGAGAGGCATCGCATTTATTTTGTAAAAAATGCAGGGAAGTGTACCCTACAAAAAATACCTATTAATATAATAACAAATTTTCCTCTATTTTTCAATATATATTAAAGGCAAAAGAAAATATTTTTTCACCACTATAAAAAGGGGTGTAAATATTGACATCTCGGAGCATTTGTGGTATGATATTAAAGTAATCGTATTCAGAGAAGTGTGTATAAAAAGATAGACAAAATTATACAAAATGCAAATTTTGTATAATTTAGGGAAGCAATTTGGGGTAAAAACGACATAAAATCCTCAAAAAACGCGGATCAGGCTATTTTTATTATCTACCGTATTGATTATATCATTTGCCGATTATTTTTTTAAATGCCCTGTACTTGTGTTTTAAAAAAAATAATTTTGATTTTAAATTATCTATTCTGTAAAATTAATCGGTATAAAAATTATCGCGTATAATTCTACACTTTAAGCCGTGATTTAAATTACTCTTTTCGTATAAATACTCTACGGCGAAAAAAATAATGATATTCTGAAAATGCATCACTTCTGGATTTTGTATAATTTCTGATTACGATTAATTCACTTTGTAAATATGGGCGTAATGCTCTTTATAGGAGGAAAATAAAAAATGAAAATCAAAATGCGCGTACTTACTGCGACAAACAAAGGAAAGCTTCTTTCCATTGCAGATATGATTGCAGCGGATAAGTCTAACTACAAGGCTGACGTTATTCCCCCTGCATATCCCTGCGAAACCGAAAGATTGGTAGTTATTATCGCTTCTGCTGCTTCCAAGTATAGCACTTCTGTAGAGATTTTCTGCAAAAACTTGAACAAATCTCAGGCTCAGAACGTAGCTTTCATCATAGACGGTGACAAGGAAAAGGCTAACCAGCTTATCGACTGGGTAAAGGCTGCAGGAACTAAAGTATGTGAGGACATTCTTTACATCAACGGAGGTCTTCCCTTCAAGTTTGCAAAGAAGGTTTCCGACGCTGAAAAGGCGACCGTGACCGAGTGGCTTGAAAAGGTCCTCAAGTCTATGGCATAAGGCTTAATTTAATAGAAAAAACCACGATTTTTCACCTGTTTTCAGGCTATTTATCGTGGTTTTTCTTTTTTTGTAAAAAAATAAACGGCAGATTTTCTGCCGTTTATATTTACCTTAATTTAATATTACTTAAATTTGCGTTTTCTTGCAGCTTCAGCCTTCTTCTTACGCTTAACGCTAGGTTTTTCATAGTGCTCTCTCTTACGAAGCTCGGTCAAAACGCCGGACTTAACGCACTGACGCTTAAAACGACGGAGCGCGCTATCGAGAGTCTCATTTTCTTTTACTCTTACTTCTGCCATTCTAATTCCCCTCCCTCCGCTCTTAGCAAAGAGATAATAATTGCTAAAATAAATCTACTATATTATAGTACAAAAAATATTAATTGTCAATACAAAAAATATAAAAAATACAAATTATTTTTCGCTAAAATACTTTTTTGCAGCGGTCAAGGTGTTTTTGAGCAGCATAGTTATAGTCATAGGTCCTACACCGCCGGGTACAGGCGTTATAGCAGATGCAATAGGCTCTACCTCGTCAAACGCTACGTCACCGTGTAGTTTTCCGTCGGGCATTCTGTTTATTCCCACGTCGATAACTACCGCGCCCTCTTTTACCATATCCTTTGTAACGAAGTCGGGCTTTCCGATAGCGACAACAAGTATGTCAGCCTGCTTTGCCTCTTCTGCCAGATTTTTTGTGCGAGAATGGCATATTGTGACGGTTCCGTTTCTTTCAAGAAGGAGTAATGCCTGAGGCTTTCCTACTATGTTACTTCTACCTATAATTACACATTTTTTGCCCGAAACGTCTATGTTGTAGTAATCAAGTATTTCCATAACACCTGCGGGTGTGCAAGGGAGAAAATCATATTCTCCAAGCATTATTTTTCCCACGTTTTCGGGGTGGAATGCATCTACGTCCTTTTTAGGAGAAATCGCATTTATTACGTTTTGCTCCTTTATGTGCTTAGGTAAAGGAAGCTGGACCAAGATTCCGTGTATGGAATCATCGGCATTGAGCTCGCGAATAAGGTCAAGCAGCTCGTCTTCGGGGGTGCTTTCAGGCAATTCTACTACCTTTGAGTACATACCTACTTCCATACAAGCCTTGTGCTTATTTCTTACGTACACCTTTGAGGCTTCATTTTCACCGACAATTATGACGGCAAGCCCGGGAGTCATTCCCGTCTTCTCCTTGAAGTCCTTTACGTCTTTTGATATTTTTTCTCTTGTATTAGCGGAAACTGTTTTTCCAGACAATAAAATGCTCATTTTAATTTCCTTCTGCTTTACTTGAATTTTTCTTGATTTTTACAAAATTGACTATAAGCAAGGTAGTAAAGGTTACAAAGCATATAAATCCGACAAGGACTGAGATTTTCGTCCACCATACGTGATATGAGGATATATACAGACTGTCAGAGCGAAGAAGCTCGATAAACATTCTTCCAAATCCGTACCACGCAAAATACATAAAGAAAATCTGTCCGTCGAATTTCTTTTTCTTGTATATAATATTGATCAGTACAAAGCCTATGAAATTCCATAAAGACTCATAGAAAAACGTAGGGTGAACGTATATGGTCTCACCGTACGGCATACCCGCAACAGTATTTCTTATTCCCATTCGCCAAGGTAACGTTGTTTCTGCACCGTATGCTTCCGCATTCATAAAGTTTCCGTAACGTCCGAGCATCTGTCCGATCATTACAGCGGGGCTTATCATATCCGCAAAAAGCAAGAAATTGAACTTTTTTACTCGGCAGAAGATGAAAATTGTTAAGAGGCCTGCAATTATACCACCGTATATACCGAGTCCGCCCTCCCATATCTTAAATACGTCCCAGAAGCTGTCATAGCTGTCGAGGCTTGTTAAAACGTAATAGAGACGAGCGCCCAAAACTCCAAACGTGATAGTAAATAAAGCGAGGTCTATGATGTCATCGGGGCTTATATTGTTCTGCTTTGCTCGAAAAATAACGTATGCACAAGCGAGGATCATTCCAAGAGTGATTATTATGCCGTACCACGCTATCTCGCGTCCGAAAAGCTCGAATGCTACGCTATTTACCTTAAACTCGGGAATTCCTAAGCCCGGGAAGGATATAAGGCTGATTTTAAGCATTGTCGCTTCCCTCCTTTATAGGTTCAATTACGGAAAATGCCATATATTCCTCGGAAAAGAGTGATAAGAAGGTTTCTTTTAAATACTCGTAATCGATTTCGAGAATTATATCGCCGATATCCAAAAGGTCTACACCGAAGAACAGACAGTCTACGAAATCGTTTGAAATATCCTCTGTGCTATCGAATGCTTGTATATATTCTGAATACATAACCTTTTGCAAGCGTTTGAAGTCCTCTACCGACGGGAAATCCTTTTTCGCACGCTCGATTTCCTTCAGGCAAAGCTCATAAACGAACTTAGGATCGTCGCCATCGCCCATTATAATATTGTGTGCACAGTTTTTAAAGGATTCGTATTCGGCAGAAAAGCTGTTTTTAACGTATCCCTTTTCATATAAGTCATTATACAGAGATGACGAAGTGCCGAATAAAAGGTCGTTTAAGATGTTTATAGCGATATGGCGCTTTTTCTGTTCCTTTGGTAATTTCGGATAGTTTACGTCCTTTATACCTATGGCAAAAAGCTTATCTGCTACGTCCATTTTAAGCGATGATTCCTTACCTGCCAGCTCTCTTGGCTCTTCGGGATATTCGCACGTTATTCTACCTGTGTCACTTGCCTTGATGTTTTCTTTTACTATTTCTTTTACAGTATCTACTGAAACGTCGCCACATACTATGAGTGACATATTAGACGGGGTGTAAAAGGTGTTATAGCACTTGTAAAGTATATCCGGGGTTATTTTAGAAATGGACTCCACAGTACCACCGACAGATATCTTTATATTGTCGTTTACGTATAATAGCTCAAGCAGCGCGTAATAGAGGCGGATAATGGGGTTGTCCTCATACATTTTGAGCTCCTGCCCGATAATACCTTGCTCTTTTTCTACGTTTTTGTCGGTGAAATAGGGGTGAGTGACGTATGAAAGAAGAATCTTCAGCGCCTCTTCGAAATTACTCGTGCAGCTGAAAAGGTATACGGTCTTATCGTTTGAGGTATACGCATTTGCCGACGCGCCTATTCTTCCAAAGCTTTCAAAAGTGTCGCTTCCGTCCTCGTTTTCAAACATCTTATGCTCCAAAAAATGCGCAATTCCGTTTGGCACGTCGATAAAGTCGTCGTCCTTTTCGGTCTTGAAGCGATTTTCAAGCGAGCCATACCTTGTAGCAAAGCAAGCATAAGAGGTAGACAGCTTTTTCGGAAATACGTATACGTCGAGTCCGCTATCGTCTTTGAAATAATAGTACGACTCGTTTATCTTTTTATTTTCTTTTTTGATTATTTCACTCATCATCTTCACCGCCGTTTCCTACGCCATTCATAAAGTAAATGGTGTCAAGCGTTATCTTTTCGGCAATTTTCGAAAGGTCATCTTTGGTAGTGGCTTCTATTTTCTCATAGAATTCGGCAGGTGAAATGGCGATGCCGTTAAGCACTCTGCGGAAATACCAGCTTTCTATTGCCTGAGGTGAATCGTATATGCTCATATATGAGTTTTTAAGTGAAGCCTTTGCACAATTCATCTCGTCGTCGGAAACGTTTTTGTGCTTTATATCCTCAAGCTGATTTAAAATTTCGCTTTCTGCCGTAGTTTTTTTGTCGTTTTCTATACCTGCGGTAACTATCATTATACCCTTACTTGCGTCGGGGAGCGCTGTGCAATAATAGCAGAGGCTCATTTTCTCTCTCACGTTCATAAAGAGCTTTGAGGTAGGCGAGCCACCGAACACCTCTATAAATAACGGGAATGCGTCGTAATCGGCGTCAGAAAGCACCTTCGCCGTTCTGAATCCCATAGAGAGCTTACCTTGTTGTGCATTAATATCCTCTGTATAGGTCTTTACGAATCCCGCTTTTCTTACAACCTGAGTTTTTGGCAAGGATATTTCTTCCGCCTTCGTCAATTCTGCGAATGGAAGCGCGTATTTTTCTATATCCTCAAGCTCGAAGTTACCTACGAAGAATAACTGTATTTTCGAGTCTGAAATCATCTTATTGTAGCAGTCAAACAGTTTTTTCGGTGTGGTAGCCTTGATTTTTGCTTCAGTTCCCTTTTCGGAGATACCAAATACCTCGTTTGCGCACATAAGCTTTATGCACTTGGAGACCGCGTATTTATTCTTATTATTCTTCTCTGCTTTTATTGTGTCAATGAGCTTCTCTTTTTCACTTTCCACGTATTCGTCGAGGAAAAGCCCTGTGCTCTTATCAAGTAAGGGATCAAGTATTATATCGCTCAAAAGCTCTATTACAGAGCCCGTAATGTCGGTGTCGTCTACCGCGTATTCATTGCTGAGCATATCTGCCGAAAAATTCAGTATCTGTAAATCGCCGATTTTGGATACCTTGAAATAGATATCCGACGCATAAAGCTCCTCTAAGCGACGGCTGATTTCCTTTTGATTCTGAAATTTCTTGCACCCGCGTTTAAGCACGCGGCTAAGCAAGGAAAAAGCGGCAGCCGTATTAGAAGCAAGTGGCTGTATAAAGCTTATAGAAACGTAATTAGACTTGAATTTATCG
>JAZOOB010000191.1:0-2002 GCA_045654845.1 Eubacteriales bacterium
CCGAGATTGTCCGAAAAAATGGCGAAGCATATCGGAAGATGGGAAGACTTCCTTTTAGACTGGCTTGAATATATGGGCTTCTCCGCTGAATAATTTTATAAAATGAAAAAACGCTTTTGATTTCCAAAAGCGTTTTTTTAATAAGATAAAAAAGCCCTCGTCGTGAGGGCTTTTTTCTGTTTATTTCAAAGAAGCGCTAACCTCGTCAAACTCGCCGACAATCTCGTCGGAGGGATTTGCGGTAAGAAGCGAAACTACGACGATAGCTATCGCCGATACTATAAACGCGGGAAGCAGCTCATATATATTCCAAGCGCCGCCGAGAGGACGGACAAGGAACTTCCATACGAACACCATAACACCACCGCTTATCATACCTGCAAGCGCGCCCCACTTGTTAGAACGGCGCCAGAAGAGAGCCGCGATAACGACAGGACCGAATGCCGCGCCAAAGCCGGCCCAAGCAAACGAAACGATACGGAACACCGAGCTGTTCGGATTCCAAGCGAGGAATACGGCAACAACCGAGATGATCAAAACGGTGACACGAGCTATCCACATCTGCGTCTTTGCAGACATATCCTTGAAAAACAACTGCTTTGCTATATTTTCGGAAACACTTGACGAAGCAACAAGAAGCTGAGAGTCAGCCGTCGACATTGTAGACGCCAGAATTCCCGACATAATAACACCCGCAATGAGTGCAAGCACTACGCCGTTCTTGCTGAGAAGAGTAGCAATAGCAACTATTATGGTCTCGGATCTTGAAGCTGCTGCCGCAGCGTCCTCTGCGCCAAGTGTGAGCGAATCAAGTGCGCCGTTGTTAACCATTCCGAGTCCGACAATTCCTATAAAGATAGCCACGAACATAGAGATAACTACCCAGATAGTACCTACTCTGCGAGAGGTCTTGAGATTCTTTACGTCGTCTATCGCCATAAAGCGAACGAGAATGTGGGGCATACCGAAATATCCAAGACCCCAAGCAAGTGTAGAAACGATAGGCAAGAAGCCGTATGCGGCAACCTCGTTTGTAAAGAGATTTCTGAATGAAGTAAGGCTTATGTAGTCCGAAATCGAAGCGGCATTTTCAACTACCGCGCCAAATCCTCCCGCCTGTGTAATACCGAAGCCAAGCACTATCAAGAGCGCAATCGACATAACAATACTCTGCACAAGGTCGGTAAAGCTCGCGGCAAGGAATCCGCCTATAACGGTGTAGCAAACTATGATAGCCGCGCTGAGAATCATTGAAAGGTGATAATCAATGCCGAAAAGCGTAGAGAAAAGCTTTCCGCACGCGCTGAAGCCGGATGCCGTGTAAGGCACGAAGAACACGATTATGAGTATAGCCGAAATGGTAACGAGTATCTTGCTCTTATCGCGATAACGGTTTGCAAAGAAATCAGGCACTGTAATGGCGTCTGTTTTCTCGGAATAAACGCGAAGTCTCTTTGCAACTATAAGCCAGTTAAAATAAGTACCTACCGCAAGACCGATTGCCGTCCATACCGCCTCTGCAGTACCGCAGAGGTAAGCAAGACCGGGAAGACCCATCAAAAGCCAGCCCGACATATCCGAAGCCTCCGCCGACATAGCGGTAACGAAAGGACCTAACTTTCTTCCACCGAGATAGAAGTCGTCGGTAGAATTGTTCTTTTTCGAGTAATAAATACCGATCACGAGCATAAAAGCCATATAGGCTATTATGGCGATGAGCATCAGAATTTCAGATTTTACCATTTTTTTGCCTCCAAAATAAATTATCACTGTAATTTTGATTCATTTTTTAACACAGTCGCGCCAAAAAAACGAAAATAAAGTAAAAATAACTGTCTGCTATTTTACCATAAACTTCAAAAAAAGTCAATAGTAGTCGAAGCATTAACCTCTTTTACTCTTATCTTTTTTCTATGATGTAAAAATACGGCGAGGTAGGGGAATTCGTGATCTTAAACATTGAGGCGCAGATCTTTCTTCTGTCGAGCTTTTCAAAATATTC
>JAZOOB010000192.1:0-6919 GCA_045654845.1 Eubacteriales bacterium
GGCGCCATAATGAGAACGTAGTCCGACATCCCCAGCGATACCTCATAGTATATAATGAGGTAGGGCATAAATATCTGTATCGAAATATTAAAGAGAATGAACGCGATAAGATACAGATACAAATTAGATGCTCGCTTTACCGTCGAGGGCAAAAAGCTATAAATTACGTTCTTAAAATATCCTTCCTCCGACCTTTCGATAGGCGGGTTTTCTATTATGAAGAATCCGAGTATACCTATAAACGTAACTACTACGCCGATAATTATAAATATAGTAGTCCAGCTCGACTGTAAATTGAGGTCAAATGCCATAAATCCACCGAAGACCACGAGAATGGACACGAGAGGCATCATCGCGTTTATACCCTCTGCCGCGCCTCTGTTCGTCTCGTCGGTGCTGTCGGTAAGCCACGCGTTAAATGCCGCATCATTCGCGCTTGAGCCAAAGAAGGTCATAATACAGTCGAAAATAATAACGAGCGAAGAGCCGACTGTCGCGGCAGAAACCGTCGCGGGAATAAAAGAGGAAATTACGTCAATTCTTATAAGAGAAAAGCAGAATATAGAAATTCCCCAAAGTATGTAGCCGCCCGAAATAAATATCTTTCTTTTTCCTATTTTATCGGAAAGTGCGCCTATAAAAATTGTCGTCAAGGTAGCCGACACCGCGCTCGCCGCGACCATAAGAGATATCTGCGAGGGACTTGCAGCGAACATTTTGTATATAAAGACGTTTAAATACATATTTTCGACAGTCCACGCGACCTGTCCCATAAGACTGAAAAGCACGAGTGCGCACCAGAATTTTTTTGAAAGCTTTGTTTTCATAGTTATCTTCCTTATTTTTACTCTTCTTATATTATATCTTATTTTGAGAAATTTTTCAATGCTATCAGGAAAATAAAGCATTAAGTAACAAAAAAAGGCGCTTGTGAAAAATCATTCAAAAAACGCCTTTTTATACCTGCAAGATAAATACCGTCATTTAATGCAAAGCAATCCTATAATCAATCATTTTCAAGCTCGTTAAAATAGTCCTTATCAAAAAATTCAGATAAGGTTATCCCCGCGCCTTCGCAAAAACGCTTTACGGTGATGACCTTTGAGCATTTCGTTCTCCCTTTAATCAAATCGTAAATTGCCGAGGGCGACATACCGCCACTCAAAGCAATATCGCATATATTGCTGTTACGCTCTTTACAAATCTCTTCGATTCTCTTAATAATAGCCTCGTTTAATTCCATAATTATATCCTACCCATTTTTTGTGGAGTTCCACAATTATTATAAGAAAATATGGAATTTTAATCTCGTGGAGTTCCACGATGTTGACAAGGTTTTTGTTTAGCTGTATAATATAACCAAACCATCGTGGTATTCCACGAAAACGAGGTGCTTTATGATAATTGCCTTTACAGGTCATTCCTTTGTTTTTTCTTACAACGAAACGAAAGAAAGGGTGAAAGAGCAAATCCTAAAAAATATTGTTGAATGCGAGCATGTTATCTGCTATCATGGCGGACACGGTAATTTTGATGATATTTGTGCTATTGCCTGCAAGGAGTTAAAACAGGAAAACTTCAAGATTGAGCTTGTATACGTTACGCCTTATATTAGTTTATCAGAGCAAGCAAAGATCAAAGAATTGCAAGCCTTGGGGCTTTGTGACACATCGATATATCCACCCATTGAGAACGTACCTCCAAAATTTGCAATTTCAAAGAGAAACGAATGGATGATGACAAATGCAGACCTCGTAATCGCCTATGTAAACCGCAACTACGGCGGAGCGTATAACTCGCTCCAAATCGCAAAACGCAGAAACAAGAAAATAATAAATATTTGCGATTTTGTGTAAAATGATGAAAAGGGCAGGGATTTGAAAATCCCTGCCCTCTCGATAAGCATATATGCCTTTTTATTCTTCGTCTTTCTTTTCCTCTTCACACTTTACGTAACGAAGCGAGCAGACGTCGTCGCCCTTCGCTATGCACTTGGGAAGCAAAAGCTTACTTCCATAGCACTCGCCTATTCCGTGGTCGCCACACATCGCGATGTCGCAGAGCATAGCAATTTCCTCGTCGGTGCAGCCCGCCTTCTGCCACGCCTTTACGAGCGGACAGTAGTGGAAGTCTATCGAGAGCTTATCGTCGGTGCTTTCAAGCACGTCCATCTCAAACACAAGCTGTGCAGGCTTTGTAAAAAGGGTTTTCTTTAAGCCCTTGAGACTGTCGGTCTTCCCCTTTTTAACGAGGTCAGAGCCCTGCGAAAGTCCGCAGCGCTTCACTGCCGCAGAGCCGAAATCCTTGGGGTCAAGTCCTCTTTTGCTCGCCTCGTCGCAGAGAAGGTAGAGCCAGAATGCTCTGTGCTCAAGGTGGGCGCGAATGGCCTGCAAGAGACCGTTTTTATATTTAGGTTCATTTTTTACTTTACTCATTGTCTTTCTCCTATTGAAAAGTCAGTCTTCTTTTGGCTCTTGCCATACGTTTTCAGGTATATTCTTATATTTTTTCTTGAATATTTTGCGACGGAAAAGATATGCTGTATAGACAAGCCAGAGCAAGAAATATACGGCACAAGCAATTATCGCATTAGTAAGAGACTTGGCAGCAAAGCCGAGCAAGAACAGAAGCGGCGCTACCAGAATCATTGCGGGGAACGTAGACTTTATATAAAGGCTTGAGGTCGGTGTTTTGAGCGAGGGGTCTATTTCCTTCATCAGAATCATACCGTTTGAAGCCGTACCCGTAAGAGTACCGAAGCCCATAAGGAAAAACTCGTGCTCAAAGCCCTTGAAGCAATGCTTCGCCACCTTACGAATGTAAACATAAGTTATCACAGCTCCCGCGATAGACAAAACTATAATCGGGAAAATGTAATTCTTAATATCTCTTATCTCGATAGCGGCAACACCCGCAACTATCATAAGGTCGAAGGAAAAGCCCGAAATTCTGTCCATCTGATAGTTGTTTATATATACTCTGTGCATCCACTCGCGTCTTCTGAAAATCTTGACCGACGCTTTTATGATTATAGCACCGATAGCGGCCCACATAAAGTTGAAGCCCCATGCTATGCTGTTCGTGAAGTCGGAAAGTATGCCGAGCAAGACCATAATAATGAATGCGATCAGATATGCGACCGCAACTATGCCGATCTGAATCGAAAACTTGTCTATCGACTCGTTGTCGGGAATCTCGTTTCCCGAGGGGTTAGTGTGGTTTTCGCACTCACGCTCGAATTCCTGCTTTCTTATGTTGAGCGCGCCTTTTTTCTTATAGTAGTTGATGTAAATAACACCGAATACCGAAGCAACTATAAAGCCGATAGAGGCAAGCGAAAGTCCAAAGCTTCCGTTTCCTGCAAAGAGTGCGTTCGGCTCGTTTGTAAAGTTGATGTCCCAAGTAAGCGCATTTCCGGGGCCCTGACCAAAGCCGAGAGGAAGTATAAGACCTGAAATGTAGGAAATTATCGTGTCTCCGTTGCGCGTAATAAAGAACAAGGCAATAGTGATAATAAGTCCCACAAATGCTTGAAGCATATACGTACCACCCTGCAAGGCCGCAAACTCCAAGGTCTGCGACTTACCGACCTTCATTTTGACCTTCTCGGTCTTCAAGGTCATAGCGGCAAATCCGAGACCGAGACCGTGATAGGTGACCACCTGCATCGCGTGTACGTCTACTATCGGGAAGTCAAAGAGGTTTTTGGAAATTATATTTACGATAAGCAACAGAAGTCCGCCAAGCAAGGCAGAGGGTACAAGACACTTTTTGAAAAGAGGCACCTTGTTTCTAAGCACGTTTCCTACTAAAAGGAAGCACAGAAGAAGTCCGATCTGAAAAAGCGTGTCCCATACTACGTCATAATTCGCCAAGGTAAAATCCCACATAGTTTTTTCTCCCTTATCTTTTGTAAACTTTTGTGTGCATTAAAGCCCCAAAAATTGAAGCTCGTTTTCCTTTGTATTAACACTCGTCGCGTGATAATACATATTGAGATATTTAAGCGCGTTAAAATGCTTATCGCCCTTAAACTGATATATCTTATTTCCTACGTACACGTTTAATTTGTTCTTGCCCAATACCGTCGCCGCCACTATATCCTTAAAGAGAAATTCGAATTCTCCCTTTTCGGTAGAAACGACGAGCCTGTCGGCAAAAATCCTCATTATAGCCTTTTTGTCTATAAGAATTTTTCTCTTGCAATAGACGTTCTCAAAAAAGCCTATTTCCTCTTCGTAAATGGGTGTGTTTTCGTAGGGTGAAAGGTCGAGCGCGCGCACGTAGTTGCTCTGCGCGTCGTACCAATCCTTTACGTTATCGAATTCAAAGTCAAAGCCTATTCCTTCGAGGCGCTTATCCTCAAGATATCTTACCGCCCTTCCGCACTTGGTACAAGCTATTATATCGCCCTCGGAATAGAAGGTCGAAAGCTTGCACTGTGGACAATAGTACATTGCTCTGTCAAGGAATTCGGCAGGTCGCTTGCTCTTAAAGGGTGTTTTGTCCTCTCGCTCGTCGACGTAAAGCTCGCGCTTAATAAGCTCAAAAAGCTCATCGTCGCTCATAGCTCTGACCTCTTCGTAGGGGATAACGCGAGAAAAATATCCGCGCATCCTTCCCTTTCTTACGTCGTCACTCCATCTCGGGTGAGCGCCATATCCGCCTTCAATGCGGAAAAATGCAAGTGGCATTTTAAGAGCCTTTGCCATCGAGGCGACGCCACTCTTCATAAACTCGGTAGTTCCGCTGTACGTGCGGTTTCCCTCGGGTGCCATACCGATAGAGCCGCCCTCGCGCATTATCTTCATACAGTTCTTTATTGCGCTTATGTCAGACGTAGACTTTCTGAAGGGGATTGGTGCTACGGCATAGCTGAGCAGACGCGAGATCCATTTCTTTGAAAAAAGATCCTCGCTCGATATGTAATAAATATGTCGGGGAAAAGCGATCGAAACGAAAAATTGATCAAAGGCGGTCTGGTGATTAAACAGAATAAAAAGCGGCTGCTTTTTATCGCCCTTGTATTTTTCTATTTTTATTCTATACTTGAGCTTGACGTATAAATGGAAAAACGGACGCAGAAGCGTTACTACAACCATATGGCGCGGACGTATCCATTTTTTCGTCTTTTTCTTCTTTTTGTTTTCCATAATGCAGGACGAAAATCGTTTTCTCGGTTTTCGCTTTTCCTTTCGTTTTTTTGACCTATTCAAGCTTCGCTTCCCTTGCAAAGCACTTCGAGCTCTTCGCACAAAAGCATCCATTCGCCTTCATATTCCGTCTGCTTTTTGCGTTGGGCGTCTATTTCTTCTTGTATTTCGGTCAATTTGTGGTAATCCGAGCAGACCTCCTCGGTCTCTGTCATTCGGTTAAGCTCCTCTATACGAAGCTCGCACTCGGATATAAGGGTCTCTAACTTATCTAATCTCTTTTTCTTTTTGTCGATTTCCTTTTTAGGCGAGAAGTTTCTTACCTTCTCGACCTTTGGTGTCGCTTCCTTCTTTTCGGTCTCTTCCGACAAGGCGAGTCTTTCTCTTTCTAATCTTTTTTCCTCGTAGAGCTCGTAGTTACAATCCATATACTCCGCGCCATCACGGGAAAATACCAAGAGCCTGTCGGCTATCTTGTTTACAAAATATCTATCGTGCGAAACGAAGATGACAGTACCCTCGTAGTTAGCAAGAATTTCCTCTAAGGTTTCCTTGCCTATTATGTCCATATGATTCGTGGGCTCGTCGAGAACGAGCACGTTTGGACGCTTATAAAGGATTTTACAAAGTGCCAAGCGCACCTTTTCGCCACCCGAAAGTGTCGATGCAGAACGGAAAACGTCCTCGCCCGTAAACTGAAACGAGCCAAGCGCACGTCTTACCTCTGTATCGTTCAATCGCGGGAATTCACTCGCAAATATCTCGAAAATGGTTTCGTCTCCGCTTACCTGTGCGAGCTGCTGATCAAAGTAGGCGACTTCGGTATTATAGCCGAATTTATATTCGCCCGACAGAGCTGAAACCTTACCCATAAGGGTTTTAAGCAGGGTGGATTTTCCTATTCCGTTTCCGCCTATAATTCCGAGTCTCTGTCCTTTTTCGAGATTAAACGAGACCTCGGCAAGTGTCCTATCGTATCCAATTTTCAAGTGAGAAACGTTTAAAACCTGTCTTGAACTTTGTATATTCGGCTGAAAATTCGACTTGAAGGTCTTTGTGTCGTAGCGATCGGGCGCAGAGATGATCTCCATATGCTCGAGCAGCTTGATCTTCGACTGCACCATTTTTGCCTTCGTCGCCTTGTATCTGAAGCGCTCTATAAGACGGTTTATTCTCGCGATTTCCGCCTTCTGCGCCTCGTGGTCCTTCATTCTTTTTACGTAATTCTCTCTTTTTTGTCTTTCAAAGGCGCTATAGTTACCCTTGTAGCACTTGGTTTCGCCCCATTCGATTTCATAGACCTTATTTACTATTCTGTCGAGGAACATTCGGTCGTGCGAAACTATGACAAGAGTAGACTTGTAGCTTCGAAGATACCCCTCGAGCCACTCGATAGTCTCTATATCAAGGTGGTTTGTCGGCTCGTCAAGCAAAAGAATATCCGGCTTTGTTAGAAGCATTTTTATAAATGCTATCTTCGTGCGCTGACCGCCCGAAAACTCGGAATGCGGCTTTTTTTCGTCCTCTTCGGAAAAACCGAAGCGGCGCACCATAGTCTCGTATTCTTTTTTATATGTAAGACCGCCCTTTGAAATATAGTCCTCGTTTAGCCTCGTAAACGCACCGATACAGTTTTCTCCACCCTTTTCCATTCGCGAATTGAGTGATTGCATCGGGTTTTCCATTTCTATAAGAGGGGAAAAGACCTTTCTCACCTCTCCTATCATAGGAAGGCCCTCGTCGTCAAAGGGTATCTGACGAAGATA
>JAZOOB010000193.1:0-5991 GCA_045654845.1 Eubacteriales bacterium
TGGAAGTTGCCCTGTCCGTAAAGGATATGACCGCCTTCAAATTCCTCATAGCAACCGATACAGTGGCTATGCTGACAGAAAACGGCATCAGCACCGCATCTCACCATCTCTCGACAAGCCTTCATAAGTCGGGGCGAGGGATAACGGCAAAGCTCTTTTCCACCGTGATATGCAACAATAACGAAATCGGCTCTCTTTTTCGCTTCACGGATATCCTGCATAGTTTCAAATTCGTCAAAGGGTCTTGCGCCCTCGCGAATATCTGTCGCGTAGGTGTATTCGTGCTCGCACACGTTTACGATACCGACGGTAATTCCGTCCTTTTCTATAAACATATTTTTGCGAGATGCCTCGTAATTCTCTCCGTATCCCGTATAACCGAGTCCTACTCTGTCAAGCTGTGCGATGGTATCATGCGCACCCTCTTTTCCAAAGTCGAATATATGGTTGTTTGAAAGCAGACAGTCGGTGATTCCCGCATCTTTCATAGTATCTGCCGTAGTTTTCGGACCCTTTAAGTTAGGGCCGAATTTCTTTATGCGATTCTCACTGTCGGTGAGTGCGCATTCAAGGTTGACAAAAACTCTGTCAGCTGTAGAAAAAAGACCTTGCACGTCCAAAAAAGCCGAATCCTTATCCATTCTTTCGAAGGCGGGACGGGTAAAGTCGGTAACCGACAAGTCCCCGCAAATAATAAGCCTCATAATAAAAATCTCCTTTGGTAATTTAAAAGAGTTCTTTATATAAAGTATATCATAGGCAAGGTGAAATTTCAATGTTTTTGACAAAATAAGAAAAAAGAAAAATCCGTAAGCAAGGCTTTGCCTACGGATTTTATAAAATTAAATTTTACTGTCTTTTCATCTGGCGCAAAAACAGTAATATTGCCACGGTGAGAGTGAAAATTGCATATCCGAGCACCCACCATAAGTGAGGAAATATCTCCGTAAAATTGCCCGATAAAACGGCTCTTTCCAGCTCCACCGCGTGAACGAAAGGAAGGGTGTACGCTATTTTTTTGAACACACCGCCCACAAGCTCGAGGTCAAACCAAACGCCCGACATCCAAGCAGAAAGGTTTGTAAGCAAAGCGCCACAAATTCCGCCTACCTGCTTGTCGGTAAGGACACTTCCGAAAAGCAAGCCAAGGGCTATGAAAAGAAGCGAGACGGGGATGATGAAAAGAATGGCGAATATGATATTGATAGTAATGCCAAGCCCTAAAATTATAGCGACGATATAGCATACAATACTTTGCGCTATTGCAATAGGCAGGATAGGCAGAGTGTAGCCGAGTATAAAATCGACGGGGGTAAGGGGTGTGGTATAGAGTCTTTGAAGCAAAGAGCTACCCCTATCCTTTGAGATAAGCGTCGCGGAAAATAGCGTCATAAAGGAAAGTCCGAACACAGTAATACCAGGGGTGAGATGACCTATTTCAAAGAGTGGAACAGGCACGTTTGCCTGAATTGC
Organism: Eubacteriales bacterium; assembly: GCA_045654845.1. GTDB lineage: Bacteria > Bacillota > Clostridia > Oscillospirales > CAG-272 > UBA1740. Next base: position 1,474 of record JAZOOB010000193.1, read on the forward strand.
ACTTAGAAGCAAAATCAAAACGAGGGGAAAGCCCAAGCCGAAGCATAGCGTCAAGGGGTCGCGAAGAATTTCTTTTACGTTTCTGTTTGCAAACGAGAGCATTCTCATTTTGTCACCCCCCGAACAAAGCGTACAAACGCTTCTTCAAAATTATCGGTTTCTGCTTTTTCTTTTATCTTATCAGCGGTATCGCACACGAGCAATTTTCCGTCCTTCATTATGGCAATACGGTCGGAAAGCGCTTCTGCTTCCTGCATATAGTGAGTTGTCAGGATTATAGTAACCTTCCCTTTAAGTGCGCGAATGATATCCCAAAGCTCGCTTCTCGCAATTACGTCGAGTCCGAGCGTAGGCTCGTCTAGAAATAAAATTTTTGGCTCACTTATGAGCGCCATAGCTATGCTGAGCCGTCTTTGAAAGCCTCCCGACAGCTTCCCTGCTTTTCTTTCTATAACTTCACCAAGGTCGAGAAGTTCTGTGAGTTCCTCTATTTTCTTTTCGCTTTTTTCCTTTGAAAAACCGTGCACACCGCATATAAGCGAGAGATTTTCGCGAACGGAAAGTGCCTTTGCAATCGCACTTTCCTGTGGGGATACGGCTATAAGGGATTTCACCTCGCTTGCATTGTGACGAATGCTTTTACCGAGCAAATAAGCATCACCGTCGGTGGCTGAGGTAAGGCAGGAAAGCATTTTTATAGTGGTGGTCTTTCCCGCACCGTTTACTCCTAAAAGCGAGAAAAGCTCGCCCTCCTCTATAGACAAAGATAGGTTGTCGACGGCGAGCACGTCTTTATAGCGCTTCGTCAACCCTTCTATTCTTATTGCTTCCATCAGTTTTCCTCCAAGTGCCTTTTGCGTATTCCTTGATATACGTCACTGAGTATTCGGCTGATAAGCTCGAAATCAAGCTCCAAAAAAGAGGTCGCGAGCATAGCTCCTATGCCGTGAACACAGGTCCACATTTCAAGGTGCATAAGCTCTGCCTTTTCTTTTTCCACGTTATTAGCCTTCATAATAGCTTCGACCGAAGCCTCAAAATCGGGGGTAGGTACAAACTCCTTTCCCTTTCTGTCGCACATAAAGAGTAGTTTGAAAAGCTCCTTTTCCTCTTTTGCAAAACGGACGTAAGCCATACCATACGACTTGTACTTCGGATATTTCCCACTTTCCTCCTCGCGCTTTAAAGCGCCGAGATAAAGGTCGTAAACCGACAAAACTACTTCTTTCTGCAGTTCTTCCATAGTGGCGAAGTTAGAAAAGATAGGCTGGGTAGAGCAATTAAGTCTTGTGGCGATGCTTCTCGCGTTAAGCGAGGCCGCCCCTTCCCCTCTTATAAGGTCAAGCGACGCTTCTATTATATCCATTTTCGTTATTTTTACCTTTGGTGGCATAATAATCTCCCAAATATATCTATTGTTATATATCAAGTGTTATTTTATCACAAAAGCTGCCGTTTGTCAAGAAGAAAAAGGTTTTTATATTGAAAGCATCAAAAAAAGCGTTTGCAAATGCAAACGCTTTTTCTCATTCTCTTTCATATTCGTCAAGAAGAATTTTCTTGTCTTTTTCAGAATCAAGTGCCGATAGCTTGAAGGCCATATTGTTTTCAAGCAATTCGTCAAAGGTGACGGGCTCAAAATTGTTTACGTCAACCCCCGCATTAAGCGCGTTAAACTGTAAATAAAGCTGAAGATATTCGGACGCGACACGGTTATGAATATGTCCGTGTATATGGTATCCAAGCTTTCTCTTGAGCTCTTCTCTGCTCGAGCGCCACTCAAGCATAGGATAATGGCACATAGTGATGGGATGACTGTTTAGGTGTGTCTCCAAGTAAGGCAAAATATCCTTGAAGTACTGTTTGGACTCCTCTTTTTTCGCCCAAGGCTCGTCGTGGTTACCAGTAATAAGTATCTTCTCGCCCGAAAGACGATTCATATAGTAAGAAAGGTCCTTTTTATACCAGACGATATCACCGAGAATATAGACCGTATCGTTTTTCTTAACCTTGCGATTCCAGTTTTCTATCAGCGCCTCGTCCATTTCCTCGACGTCACGGAAAGGGCGATTACATAATTCAATTATATTTTTATGTCCAAAATGAAGGTCTGAGGTAAATAATATCATAATACGCTCCTTTCCTTTAAAAAACTTTATGCTAATTATATCACTGTAAATGCCACGTGTCAAGAACAAACAAGGCGCCGTGCCAGATGCACGGCGCCCTAAAGCTATTTTAAGTTAAATTGTACGGATATCAGCGCCGATGCCCTTTGAGAGCTTCTTTAAGACGCTGTTTGCTACCTGCTCGATTTCCGCGCCTGTCAAGGTCTTTTCACCGGAACCGATAACGAGGCGGATGGTGACAGACTTCTTACCTGCGGGTATCTGCTTACCCTTATACTCGTCGACGAAGGTGACGTCGCGGAGAAGCTCATTCTTCTTCGCCATTACGCACTCACGGATCTCGTCCCACTTTACCATAGAATCAACGAGGAAGGAAAGGTCGTAATCGTTCATCGGGAACTCGGGCATATGCTCGAAGCGATTTGTTCTCGACTTCAAGGGGATAAGCTCGTCCATATCAAGCTCGACAAGAACGGCAGAAAGCACCTTGATTCCACAAGCGAGAGCCGCCTTCTTGGAAAGAAGTGCGAGGTCGCCTATCTTCTTGCCGTTAAGCATAATATTGAGCCATACGGTATCGTCTGCCCAATAGGGCTTCTCTACCTTTTCAAAGGTGTAGGCTTCCATATGGGTATAGCGAGGCATAGCACCGATAACACCCTTTGCGCGACGGAAGAGCTCGGATATATTATCAGACGAGCCGACGAAAGCGCATCCAAGATGCTTCTTCTGAAGGGGAAGCTTTTCGCCCTCATATTCAGAGGTATAGTCTTTATCAAGGAATATCTGCGCTTCCTCGAATATATCGAATTCGCTGAAGTTACGCTCATTCTTCACTATCGCCTTACAAATGTTCGGCAGAAGCGAGGAACGAATGAATCTTTCATTAGGTGCAGGGGGTGTCGCGAGTGCGAGAATGCCGTCGGTATTAGGTGTCAATGCATAAACGAACTCGTCGGTCATCCAAGGATAAGTGAATATCTCCTGCATATTAGAACGGAATGCGAGATATTCCTTTATCTTACGAACGAGGTCAACGCCAAGCTGATTTATAGCGCCGTCAAATGAGGTGGTGATAGTGGTCGCCTCAAAATTCTCGTAGCCGTACATACGAGCGACCTCTTCCATAATATCCGCCTTTATCGAAACGTCGCCTGTCGAGCGCCAAGTGGGCACTACGATATGCATTCCGTTTTCGGTAAAGGTGACGTCGTAGCCCATGGCACCAAGCTTTCTCGCCACGATTTCCTGAGGAATACGCTTACCGAGTCTTCTGTCAAGCCAGTCAAACTCTACGTCTATTTCTTTTCTTTCAAGCTTCTTTTCATACTTATCGTTAAACGCGGTGACCTTCATATCGGGATAAAGCTCGGCAAAGAGCTTCATAGCGAGTGAAAGCGCCTGATCGCAACGCTCGGGGTCTACTGCCTTTTCATAACGTGAGGAAGCTTCTGTACGGTTATCGTAACGAAGTGCCGTTCTACGAACACCGCGAGACTCAAAGTTCGCGACCTCGAGGATAACGCTCTCGGTTTCGGGAAGGACGGAATCCTTCGCACCGCCCATTACGCCTGCAAGAGCGACAGCACCCTCAGCGTCGGCAATAACGAGGTCGTCGGTAGAGAGCGCGAGCTCCTTATCGTTAAGAAGCTGAAGCTTTTCGCCCTCTTCTGCTCTTCTTACCTCTATATGATCTATTATGTGGTTAGAGTCAAAGACGTGGGTAGGCTGACCTGTCGCGAGCATTACATAGTTAGTAATGTCGACAAGCGCGTTTATAGGACGCATACCTACTCTCCAGATACGGCTCTGCATAAGGAAGGGCGAGGGCTTTACAGAAAGACCTTCAACCTTCGCGCCAATATATCTGGGGCAACGGTCGGTATCCTTTATTCTTACGTCGTAAGACTCTTTTGTTTCGGGTACGTACTTTTCAAACTCAACGAGGGGAAGGTCGTAAAGTGCGGCAATTTCTCTCGCTATACCGTAATGACCCCAAAGGTCAGGACGGTTCGTCATAGACTTATTATCTATTTCAAGAATAATATCGTCAAGACCGAGTGCTTCTGCAATAGGCGTACCTGCCGCTATGACAAACGCGGTGACGTCCATAATCTCGTGATCGTCGTTTGCGGGGAAAAGGTCAGCAAGACCTACTTCGACAGACGCGCATATCATACCGAAGCTCGCAACACCGCGAAGCTTCGCGTTCTTGATTTCAACGGGCTCGCCTTCACCGTGCCAACGAACCATAGCGCCGGGGCAAGCTACGACTACCTTCATACCTGCTTCGAGATTAGAGCCTCCGCATACGATGTCCTTAATCTCGCCATCACCTATATCTACACGGCAAACACGAAGCTTGTCCGCATTAGGATGAGGCAGAACC
>JAZOOB010000194.1:0-2357 GCA_045654845.1 Eubacteriales bacterium
TCAGCAATTTTTCAAGTGCTTATTTAAAAAGAGGTAACATATGAAGCAAACAAGTAAACAAAAGTATATATTTAAAGGGGTTGCTACGGCACTCGTAACCCCGTTTTCGGGCGAAAAGGTCGATTATCCCGCACTGTTCTCGCTAATAGAAAACCAGATAGAGAACAAAATTCCCGCACTCGTTCTTTGCGGTACGACGGGAGAATCACCGACAATAACCGAACAGGAAAGAGAGAGCCTTATCTGTGCGGTAGCCGAAAAAATAGACGGAAGAGTGCCTCTTATCGTTGGCACGGGCACAAACGATACACAAAGCTCTGTAAGATTCTCTAAATTCGCCGCCGCTCACGGAGCAAACGCGCTTCTCGTAGTCACACCTTACTATAACAAGGGCACGAAAAACGGATTAGTCGAGCATTATAAAAAAATTGCAGGCGAAACGGATTTGCCAATAATTGTTTACAACGTACCCTCGAGAACAGGCGTAGATATTTCTATTCCCCAAATGGAAAGGCTCGAACCGATAAAGAACATAGTCGCGATAAAGGAAGCATCACCAAGCATAGAAAAAGCAGAACTTTTCCTACACACGTTTGGTAGCCGATTCGCTTTGTATAGCGGAAACGATTCTCTCACCCTTCCCATATTGGCTGTCGGCGGAAAGGGTGTTATCTCGGTATTATCAAACGCCCTTCCAAGAGAAATGAACGAGCTCTGTAATTCCTTCTTCAAGGGCAGAATCAAAAAAAGCCGAGAGCTTCAGCTGAAGCTTCTTCCCCTTATGAATATGCTTTTTGAGGAAACGAATCCTGCGCCCGTAAAATACGCGCTTTCCCTACTAAACCTCTGCAAAAACGAGCTTAGACTTCCCCTTTCCCCAATACAATACCCTCTTACCGACAAAATAAAAAAAGAATTGTTTGAAATAATCGACGGTGTTGAATGATTTTTACAAAAGAAAAAGGCAGAGAGTTGATCTCTGCCTTTTGTAAATATTTATTTACTTATTCCTGAACGCCGAAGGTTGCCTTAACCTCACCGAGACGCTTCTGGATAGCGTCGTACTGGGTCTGCCAGTCGGAGGTAAAGGTGTTGGTATTTGCATTAAGCGACTTGTCAATTACCTCGCGGTACTGCTTAGATCCACCGCCTGCGGTCTTTGCGATATAGTTATCGTAAAGCATAGCCTTAGGCGAGCATACACCCTCACGAATGATTTCAAGCATTCTGATCTGACCGGGGTCAACGGTGTACTTGTACTTAAGAGTTACCTCGTAGTACTCGTAAATAACGGTTCCCTTACCGCCGTTGGATTCTTCAGTCATAAGCTGTACAAATGCAGAACAAGGAACAAACTTGTCGGAGTTGTAAAGGATACCACCGGTGTTTGCGCCGTCGAGAATCATAGCCTTGTAGCTTGCATCACTGTAATACTTAGGATAAGGAAGAATACCTACCTTCTGGTTCATATTACGGATGTTAGTTCCTTCGAGGCTGAGAATAGGTGTATCAAGGTTGAAGAGCGCGCCGTTTCTGATAAACGTCTCGTTCTTGCCGTAAGCTGCATTATAAGGATAGGGGTTCTTCGTGTAGTCAGCGTATGCGATTTCGATAAGCTTATCTACGAAGGTATGGATCTCACCGATATTCTGAATGTAGGAAAGCTCACCGTCGATGGTCTCGAACACGTCAAGACCTGCAGAACAGAAGAGGTTTCTTACGTACCAGCTGTAGTCAGCTACGATACCGAAGGTATCTGCGTCGTCAGCCGAGCCGATAATACCACTGTCTATATAAGCCGCTGCTGCAGTACGCTGAAGCTCGTCATAGTCCCAGTCGCCTGCTTCTACGGTTTCGTACAAGCTCTCAATTCCGCCCTCACTTGCAAAGAGGTCGTTATACATATCGATATTTACCATAACACCGCAAGCATAACGGAGTACGTCTACGAAATAGTCACCTGCCAAAATGAAGAGCTTATTTTTGTCGAGAGTATTCTCGTACATAAAGTCCTCATACCAGCCGTTTTCGAACTTGATGTCAAAGTAGTTAGCCTTTTCTTCAGTAGTAAGCGCATTGTAGAGCTGACCCTTGATACCTGCGCGAACGAGACCGTAGCTGGTCCAAGCTACGAGGTCGGGCGAGTCCTCAAGGTCTGCGAGAACGTAGCTCTCGATCATCTCTGCCTGATAGTCTGCGGTTCCCTGAGCGCTATGATCCATATAGATATACTTGGGGTTGATACCCAAAGCGCTGGTTACCTTAATATTACGGTCATAAACTGCGTTCTGTACCGAGTCGGTGGTATATCCGTCAGGTCCCTGAAGATATAATATACCGTTCGGAGAGCCTGCAGA
>JAZOOB010000195.1:0-2398 GCA_045654845.1 Eubacteriales bacterium
CCTCGGTGCTTTCTCTTTTGATTGTACCGATATATTCGGCACTTCTTTACGTGCTTCTCGGCGGTCTTTACCCTCTTTTGAAGCTACACGTGGAAAAGCTTCCAAAGATAGTGAAAATCATAGCAAAAGCGATATGTTTTCTTTTGATTATGGCAGTTACCGTTTTGGTTCTTTCATTTATAGCACCCATAGAAAACCTTTTCTCGCTTTACTATCTCGGCGTATTTTTCGTGTGTGCCGTCACCTTCTTTTTATACGATTACGCGCTCAATTTGATGATAGCTTTCTATTTTCACAGATTGCGCAAGAAGATAAAAAAGTATCTGAACTAATAAATTACCGAATGAGGCTTTTATGACAAAAATAGGATTTGTTTCTCTTGGTTGCTCAAAAAATCTGGTAGATACCGAGGTTATGCTTCGCTATCTCGTCGACGCGGGCTATGAAATCACCCCCGAGGACATTGAGGCGGACATCATCGTCGTCAACACCTGTGGATTTATAAACAGCGCAAAAGAGGAAGCAATAGATAACATTCTCGACCTTTCGTGGTTGAAAAAGAACCGTAACTTAAAAGGAATTATAGCGACGGGCTGTCTTGCCGAGAGATATCGTGAGCAGATATTTGAGGAACTGCCCGAGGTGGATGCTCTTATAGGAGTAGGAAGCCTGCCCTATATAGTCGACGCTGTAAAGGCGGTCGAAAAAGGTGAAAAATATGCCCGTTTCGACGACAAGGAAAAGTCGAAGCTCGGTGGCGAGCGAGTTGTTACTACCCCCGAATATACGGCTTATTTGAAGATAGCCGAGGGCTGTGACAACCGTTGTACTTATTGCGCTATTCCTCTTATCCGAGGATCTTTCAGAAGCAGAACGATAGAGGATATAGTAAAAGAGGCGAAGGATTTAGAAGAGCTCGGTGTAAAGGAATTGAATCTTATCGCACAGGATACCACGAGATACGGTCTTGACATATACGGAGAATATAAGCTCGCAGACCTTGTCCGCGCTATATGTAAGGAGACCGAAATTCCGTGGATAAGACTTTTATATTGCTACCCCGACAAGATTACCGACGACCTGATAAACGAGCTTAAAACAAACGACAGGCTCGTAAAATATATGGACATCCCCGTTCAGCATATTTCGGATAAAATTCTTTCGAAAATGAACAGACACGGAAATCAGGCGCTTATCAAGGAAACCATTAAAAAATTAAGAAAAGAAGTGCCCGAAATAACTCTTCGTACCACAGTTATCGTAGGATTCCCGTCGGAGACCGAAGAGGACTTCGAGGAGCTTTGCAATTTCGTCACCGAAACGAAGTTTGACCGCTTCGGCGCGTTTACCTATTCGCCCGAAGAGGACACCCCTGCCGCTACCTTTGATTGCCAGATAGACGAGCAGGTAAAGCAGGACAGATACGACACCGTAATGCAGATTCAGCTCGATATAAGCGAAAAGAACAATCAAAAGAAGATAGGTAAGATAATTCCCGTACTGTGCGAGGGCTTCGACCCCGTATCCGAAGCGCATTACGGAAGAAGTCAGGCGGACGCGCCCGATATAGACGGAAAGATATATTTCACCTCGGATAAGCGAATAGAGGAGGGTGTCTTCGTCTACGTGAAAATAGAGGAAGCGCTCGATTACGACCTCGTGGGCAAAAGGGTAAATTACGTAAGAAACGGAGAAAAGAAAAAATGAGCGAAAACAAAAAAATACTGAACGTACCGAATATGCTGTCACTTCTTCGCGTTATACTCGTTCCCGTATTTATGGCGACGCTTATCTTTATGAACGGCGTAGGCGAAAATAGACTTGACGCGCTCTCTATAAGAATAATTCCCGCCCTCACCTTCGCGCTTACCGCATTTACCGATATGCTTGACGGAAAGATAGCGAGAAAGTATAATCTCATAACGAATTTCGGCAAGTTCATCGACCCCTTGGCAGATAAGTTTATGGTTTTCGGCGCGCTTATCGCGATGCTCGTGGCGTATAAGGATATTTCGTCTATATTCGTATGGGTGAGTATGTTAGTTATGCTAAGAGAATTGGCTATAACCTCGCTTCGTCTCGTAATCGCGGGAAATAGCGGAAAGGTGCTTGCAGCTTCTTGGTGGGGAAAGGTAAAGACGGCTACCCAGTCTGTATCTATTTTTCTCATCATTTTAGAGCCCGCAATCTATACCCCCGCATTTTGTCCGCACCTTATAAGCTATATTGCGATGGTGGCAATTACTATTACCACGATAGGCTCGGGAGTGGATTACTGTAAGGCGTATTTTCCCCTCATAAACACAAACGAATAAAGGGGCTTGTGCCTTTTGGCATAACCGAACAAAAATAGAATTATTTAGGACGGAAGTTTTAATGCTTCCGTCCTGTTTTTTTC
>JAZOOB010000196.1:0-9224 GCA_045654845.1 Eubacteriales bacterium
AAAATCCCCTTTTTCTTATTCATATATATTTTACACCGAAACGAGAAAAAAATCAAGAGTTAACAGAAAGTTGTGAGAATTCCTTCGAATTCCGAGCGCAAGACCGAGGCAGACTCGGAGAGGTTCTTTCTTTCCTCGCGATTTAAGGGAATTTCAAGCACCTTTCTTATTCCTTCCTTGCCCACAATAGAGGGTACGCCTAAGCAGACGTCGTTTATTCCGTACTGTCCTGTGAGATATGCAGATACGGGCAAAACCGAGTCCTCGTCGCGCACGATACTCTCGGTTATTCGCATAACAGCCTGCGCTATCGCGTAGTAGGTAGCGCCTTTTCCCTCTATGATTTTGTAGGCACTGTCCCGCACCTCTTCAAACATAGAATTCAAGTCCTCTGCATTGTAGCTATGCCCGCAAATAGCGTAAAAATCGCGAAGGTCAATGCCCGATACGTTTGCGCTACTCCATACGGGAAGCTCACTGTCCCCATGCTCACCTATAATGAAGGCGTGTATATTTCTGCTATCTACGAGCAATTCCTTGCCTATCATCTGCTTTAGGCGTGCGGTATCAAGCACCGTGCCCGAGCCTATGACTCGATTAGAAGGGAATCCCGATGCCTTCAAGGTGTAATAGGTAAGAATATCTACGGGGTTAGTTACGACTAAAAGAATAGCCTCCGTATTGTATTTCAGTATTTCTTCTATTATGGTGTCGAAGATTTTTATATTGCGGGAAAGAAGCTCAAGCCTCGTTTCCCCTATCTTTTGATTTGCTCCCGCCGCTATAACTATAATAGCCGCCTCCTTTATATCGCTATATTCCCCCGCATATATTCTCATAGGAGAGAGGAAGGGAAGACCTTGCGCTATATCGAGTGCCTCGCCCTCTGCCTTCTTTTTGTTTATGTCTATGAGTGCCATTTCTGAAAAAAGACCGCTTTGTGCGTAGGTGTATGCGATAGCAGAGCCGACGAATCCACAGCCGACTATCGCGCATTTTTTGAAATCAACCATATTTTTTCTCCTTAATTTTTTTATTAAGGATATTATAGCCGAATTTTTATTTATAAATACAAAAAAGCAGACGGCAAAAGCCGTCTGCTTAAATTTATTTTCTTATTTCTCGCTTATAATCTTTCTTACACACGCGAGCTTCGTCGCACAGGTAAGTACTTTAGCAGCAAGTGCTAAGTCCTCGTTTTTAGCATACGTAGGAGCTAATCTGAGGTTTCTGTCGCGCTTGTCAATTCCGTAGGGGAAGGTCGCGCCTACCTTAGTAAGCGTCACCCCTGCTTCGCGACAGAGATTGTATACCTCCTTCGCGCAGCCGTCAAGCACGTCGAGGCTCGTGAAGTATCCGCCACGAGGTGAGGTCCATTCAGCTATTTCAAGACCGCCAAGCTCACTTTCCAAGGTATCAAGGAGAATCTTGAACTTTTCTCCGATTATCGCGCCGTGCTTCTTCATAAGCGCAAATACTGCTTCCTTGTTTTCTAAGAAGCGGATATGACGGAGCTGGTTTATCTTGTCAGGGCCTATGGTCTGTATTGCCATAATAGGCTTTATCTGGTCGAGGTTTTCCTTACTTGCCGCGAACATTGAAATACCCGCACCGGGCAAGGTCACCTTTGAAGTCGAGGTGAAGTAGAATACTCTGTTTTCAGTGCCGTATTTCTTTGCAAGAGCAAATATGTCTGCAAGCACGTCACCTTCTTCACATATATCGTGAATAGCGTAAGCATTATCGAAGAAAATACGGAAGTCGGGTGCTGCTGTCTGCATCTTGACAAGGCGCTCTACCGTCTCGTCGGAGTAGGTGATACCCGTCGGGTTGCTGTACTTCGGCACACACCAGATACCCTTTATTGCCGCGTCGTTTTTGACCAATTCCTCGACCTCATCCATATCAGGTCCGTTTGCAGTCATTTTTACGGTAATAAGCTCAAAGCCGAGTGATTCGGTTACCGCGAAATGACGGTCATATCCGGGCGAGGGGCAGAGAAATTTAAGCTTTTCTTCCTTGCACCAAGGACGAACAGAGCCGACGACTCCGTAGAGCATAGCGCGAGCGACGGTGTCGTACATAAGATTAAGACTCGAGTTTCCGCCTACTATTATATTCTCGGCAGGAACACCCGTAAGCTCGGAAAAGAAGCGCTTCGCTTCGGGAAGCCCGTAGGTCACTCCGTAGTTTCTGCAATCGAAGCCGTCCTCTGCTATATATGCTTTTTCGTCTTGTAGTGAAGAGAAAAGACCCATGCTCAAATCGAGCTGCTCGGTGCAGGGCTTGCCTCTTGACAGGTCGAGAGAAAGCCCCATAGCCTTATAGGAATCATACTGGCTCTCAAGCTCTTTTTCTAATATCTCTAATTCTTGTTTGCTTTTTGAAAGATAACTCATTTTAAACCTCAAAAGTGCCATTTTTTATAAAAAACAGGCAAAATTCATATTACTTGACTATTGTACACTATTTTGCATTAAAAATCAATGCTTTTTGCAAAAAATAATGAAAAAATAATGATTTTTTATCATTTTGGCACTATTTTTGCAATATGACACGAGAAATATTGCAAAAATTCTTTGATTTTATCGCAAAGATAGCAAAAAAATCAAAATAAAGTCTGCCTTATCCTTGACATTGCCGCGATATTGTACTATAATATACTTTGTATCATAATACATATTATTCAAAAAATAGATTTTTGTTATATAGGAGTTTAAAATGGCTAATTCGGACAAGAAAATGGTTGAGCAGATTACCTCGATGGATGAGGATTTTGCGAAATGGTATACCGACATTGTAAAGAAGGCAGACCTTATTGACTATTCCAGTGTAAAGGGTTGTATGATAATTCGTCCCTACGGCTACGCTATCTGGGAGAACATACAGAAGCTGCTCGATAAGAAGTTCAAGGAAACAGGGCATGAAAACGTTTATATGCCTATGTTCATTCCCGAGTCGCTTCTCAATAAGGAGAAGGACCACGTTGAAGGCTTTGCGCCCGAGGTTGCTTGGGTTACTATGGGAGGAAGCGAGCGCTTGACTGAGCGCCTTTGCGTTCGTCCTACCTCAGAGACGCTTTTCTGCGAGCATTACGCTAATATAATCCGTTCTTATCGCGACCTGCCTAAGCTTTATAACCAGTGGTGCAGCGTTGTAAGATGGGAAAAGACGACACGTCCCTTCCTTCGTAGCAGAGAATTTCTCTGGCAGGAAGGACATACTATGCACGCAAATGCAGCCGATGCAGAGGCAGAGACCTTGCAGATGCTCGGTGTGTATGCCGACTTCTTTGAAAAGGACCTCGGTATCCCCGTAATTAAGGGTAGAAAGACCGATAAGGAGAAGTTCGCAGGCGCACTTGCTACCTATACCGTTGAGGCTCTTATGCATGACGGTAAGGCTTTACAGGGCGGTACCTCGCATAACTTCGGTGACGGATTTGCACGTGCCTTTGATATTCAGTATCTCGATAAGGATAATCAGCTTAAATATTGCCACCAGACCTCTTGGGGTGTATCCACGAGAATCATCGGCGGTATAATAATGACTCACGGTGATAATAACGGCTTGGTGCTTCCTCCCGCGGTTGCTCCTATTCAGGCGGTGATAATCCCCGTTCAGCAGCATAAGGAGGGCGTACTTGAAGCAGCAGAAAAGCTCAAGGCACGTCTTGCTGACAAGGTAAGAATCAAGATAGACGATAGCGACAATAGCCCCGGATGGAAGTATGCAGAATACGAAATGAAGGGTGTTCCGCTTCGTATAGAAATAGGTCCTCGCGACATAGAAAACAACCAGTGCGTCGTAGTTCGCCGCGATAACCGTGAAAAGATATTCGTTTCTCTCGACAATATAGAAGCAGTAGTAGCAGAGCAGCTCGAGCTTCTTACCAAGGCTCTTTATGAAAAGGCGCTCGAAAACCGTCAGAACAGAACCTACGAAGCGACCGAGCTTGACGAGTTTGTTAAGATTGCAGAAGAGAAGAACGGCTACATCAAGGCTATGTGGTGTGAGAACCTTGAATGTGAAATGAAGCTTAAGGAATTGGCAGACGTAACGTCTCGTTGTATGCCTATGGAGCAGGAGCATATTGCAGATACCTGTATTTGCTGTGGCAAGCCTGCGAAGAAGCTTGTATATTGGGGTAAGGCATATTAATTCCAAAAGGAGATTAAATGGCAAAAAGATATTATCCGTATAAAAAGATGACCTTCCACACGAAGAAAGGCCGTCTTATATCGGTTGAAAAATATCGTGAACTGACCTTTACAAATGACGTCTTAAAGACGATGGCGCAAACAGGCTCGTATGAGGGGACCGTTCTTATCGCAGATAGACAGTCTTCGCCGAGGGGCTCTCTTTCCAAAAAGCATTTTCCCGAGACAGTTCCTGCTTTACATATGAGCATTCTTCTGCGCCCCGCCCTTAGCGTAAACCAGAGTCTGCTTCTTACCTCTATGATGGCGGTAGCCGTCGTAAGAGCAATAAAGAGTATGTCCGACGTCGACCTTGGAATAAAGTGGGTAAACGATATTTTCTATAAGAAAAAGAAGATAAGCGGAATACTCGCAGAGGGTGTTGTAAATTCCGAAAACGGCTTCGATTACGTAATAATCGGAGTCAGCGTGAATTTATTTTCCGCCGTATTTCCGCCGAAGCTCGCAGACGTCATTGCAGAGTTCTTTTCGGAGGAGCGCGAGGGTACTGTCGATAAGCTCGCGCATACCATATTATCCGAATTTTTCTCTATGTACGAGAGCTTTAATATGGATAATTCATTTATTGAAGAATATAAGTCGCTTTCCATCCTTGACGGCAAAAGGGTGCACGTCATAGTGAATAAGGAAAGGCAGAGCGCGACGGTTTTGGGAATAAACTCCGACGCGCATCTTGAAGTAAGACTGAAAAACGGAGAGCTTTATACGCTTAATTCTACGGCAGAGCTCGACGAATGAAAGGGAAGGAGATAAGCAAATGAATATTTGGCACGATATAAATCCCTCGGCAGTACAGCCCGAGAGCTTTTCTGCGGTAATAGAAATCCCGAAGGGAAGCAGGACGAAATACGAGCTTGATAAAAATACAGGACTTATGAGATTGGATAGAATCCTCTATACCTCTACTCACTATCCTGCGAATTACGGCTTCATTCCCCGTACCTATGCAGACGACTTAGACCCGCTTGACGTTTTGGTAATCTGTACCGAGGTCATAAATCCTATGACACTCGTTCAGTGCTATCCTATCGGCGTAATTAAGATGATGGATAACGGCCGTCTTGACGAGAAGATAATTGCTATTCCGATTTTTGACCCTACTTATAATACCTATCGTTCGATTCACGACCTACCTCCCCACATTTTTGCGGAGATGAGTCACTTCTTTACGGTATATAAGCAGCTTGAAAATAAGGAAACAGCAGTTGACGCAGTAGGTGACAGGGAAGAGGCAATAAGAATTATTGCCGACGCGATAGAAAACTATAATAAAAATCTCTATAAAATAAGACCGAATAGATAATAAAAAAGAGCGAGAAATCGCTCTTTTTTATTTTACAGAAACCCCTAAATTGCGCCAAAACCTTGACTTTAATATATATTTTATGTATAATATATAGTGATTAATTATATAGTTTTTTAGCAAATCGGAGAAACAAGATGAACATAAATGACGAGCCTCAGATTCGGGAATATATACTGAAGCTTAAGGAAAAAAACAGAATAGATAACGAGAGTGGCAAAATAAATTATGCTCACGTTCTCACCTTTGGCTGTCAGCAGAATGAGGCGGATAGTGAGAAGATGAGAGGGCTTTTGCTTCTTTCGGGCTTTTCGCTTACAGACGACGTGCAGAAGGCAGACATTTTGCTTTTGAACACCTGTGCCGTACGCGAGCACGCGGAGCTAAAGGCGCTTTCTGTTGTCGGTGAATATAAGCATATAAAAGAGAAAAAAGAGGATATACTTATCGGTGTATGTGGCTGTATGACCGCGCAGGAGCATCGAATAGACCAGATAAAAAACAGATATCCCTACGTAGATTTTACGATAGAGCCGTCGCAGATTCACCGTCTGCCCGAGCTTATATACAGAAAAATGGTCAGCAAACGCAGAATATTTTTGCATTGTGATGAAGAAAGTCCGAAATGTACTGTTGAGGGTATGCCGATAGACAGACAGCTACGTCATCGAGCGTGGGTGAGCATTATGTACGGCTGTAACAATTTCTGCTCTTACTGTATAGTGCCGTATACGAGAGGAAGAGAGAGAAGCAGAAAGAGCGAGGACATAGTAGAAGAGGTAAGAGGACTTATAGCACAGGGCTATAAGGATATAACTCTTTTAGGACAAAACGTAAATTCCTATAACGGAGATTGTGACTTCGCCACTCTGCTTGAAAAAATATGTGCCCTTGACGGAGATTTTCTCGTCCGCTTTATGACGAGCCATCCGAAGGACGTGTCCGACAGACTCATCGAGGTCTTTGGAAAAGAGAAGAAAATAGCGCCTCATTTTCATCTTCCCGTACAGTCTGGAAGCGACGATATTTTGAAGAAAATGAATAGGCATTACGATACTTCGCGCTATCTTTCAATAGTAGAGAAGATAAGAAAAGCGCGTCCCGACGCCGCAATCACCTCGGATATGATAGTAGGCTTTCCTACCGAGACCGACGAGGATTTTAGAAAGACTATGGAGCTTGTCAAGTGTGTCGGCTTTGATATGATATATACGTTTATCTATTCAAAGAGAAAGTTCACCCCTGCCTACGATATGGAAGGACAAGTAGACGAAAAGGTCAAAAACAAGCGCCTTGCCGAGCTGCTCGCGCTTCAGGAGGGAATATCGCTTGAAAAGAACAAGCCCTATGAAAACAAGGTAGTGCGCGTGTTGACTGATGGAAAATCGAGAAATCCGCTCGTATTAAGCGGCAGAACCGATTCAAATAAGCTTGTGCATTATGAAGGTACAGAGGACCTTATCGGTAAGTACGTAGACGTGTATATACAAAGAGCAGACGCCTACGCTATGTACGGAAAAATAGTTAAGTAAAAAAGAGGAAATAAAATGACAGTACTTGAATACGCAAAGAAGCTCGGTGAGGCTATTGCCGAGGATGAGATAATCAAGAATTTAAACGAAGCAAAAAAGGCGTACGAGGAAAACCTTGAATTACAGCACTTTATGTTTGAATATAACACGCAGAGAAGCATTCTCGGTGCAGAGTATCAGAAGGAATTATCCGAGCAGAACGAGAGCCTTATAAATCTCGTCAAGGAAAAAATAGACGAGTTATATAATGCGATAGTAGGACACGAGGACTATCTCGCCTACGTAAAGGCGCAGGAAGCGGTAAATAAGCTTATGAACGACGTCAATTCCGAGATAAGCTTCTATGCATTCGGTGAGCGTCCCTGCACACACGATTGCTCGTCTTGCTCGTCAAACTGTGGGCAGAAGAAGTAAGAAAAGATTAAATTACGACGTAAATTAAGGAGTTATTATGCCGAAGGACGAAAAGCAGGCAGTAAGAATCATTGAGAAAATTGAAGATTTAGTGTCGACTACGCCCATGATGGAGCAGTACGTTCTCATAAAAAAGGAATACAAGGATTATATTCTTTTTTACCGTCTCGGAGATTTTTACGAGATGTTCTACGAGGATGCTATTCTCGCATCAAGAGCGTTGGAGCTCACGCTCACCTCACGTGATTGCGGAAACGGAAATCGCGCAGCTATGTGCGGAGTGCCCTTTCACAAGGCAGACGTGTATATAGGTAATCTGGTAGAGCAGGGCTTCAAGGTGGCTATCTGTGAGCAGACGGAAGATCCTTCTCAGGCAGTAGGGCTCGTAAAAAGAGAGGTAATCCGTGAAATTACCCCCGGCACTGTCACCGATGGCGAGCTTTTAAACGACAGTAAGAATAACTACCTCGCCACTATGTACTTCGCGAAAAACGGCATAGGACTTTCCTTTGCCGATATTTCCACAGGACAGATTTCTGCCACCCATATTTATGGCGATAACGTGTATAATCGCGCGCAGACCGAGCTCGGCATCTATCTGCCGAAGGAGCTTATAACGAATATACCCAAAGAGGATTTCGCCCCCATAGCGCAATTTCTTGAAGCGAGAGTAGGCTGCCTTATTACCGATAAAAGAAGCGACCTCTTTTCACGCGAGGGTGCTGAAAGTGTACGTGATATTTTCGGTAGTGACGCGGATAGTGCGAATGAGGCTTCATTATACGCAGCAGGTGCAATTATAGGCTACATACAGCAGACGCAGATGTGTAACACCTCGTTTGTAAAGAGCTTGAATATATATGCTGACGGTCAGTTTATGCAGCTCGACCTCAATACGAGAAGAAATCTTGAGCTTACAGAAACTATGCGCCAAAAGGACAAAAAGGGCTCGCTTTTGTGGGTGCTTGACAAAACCAAGACCGCGATGGGCGCGCGTCTTTTGCGCTCTTGGATAGTAAAGCCGCTTTTAAACCCCGCGACGATACTTTCCCGTCAGGCATCGGTTGGAGACTTCATTTCCGACACCGTGCTTCGCGGTGAATTAAGAGAAAAGCTATCCCCCATTCTCGACCTTGAGCGCCTTATGGCGAAGGTCGTGTATCAGACGGCAAATGCAAAGGATTTAAGAGCAATATGCCAGAGCATTTCGCTTCTGCCCGAACTTCGCGAGCTTATAAAGGTATCAAATGCAAGCGCGGTAAAGGAAAGCTATGCAAATCTCGACACCCTTTCGGATATTTACGAGCTGCTTAACAATGCTATTGCAGAAAATCCCCCCTATTCCTTAAGAGAGGGAAAAATGATAAAAGAGGGATATAATGCCGACGTAGACTACTTGCGCTCTATTCACGAAAACGGAAAAGCGTGGGTAGATGAGATTGAAGAGAAGGAAAGACAAGCCTCGGGCATAAAGACCTTGAAGGTAGGCTACAACAAGGTATTCGGCTACTATATTGAGGTCACAAAATCCTTAATCGACCAAGTCCCCGACAGATACATAAGAAAGCAGACGCTTTCAAATTGCGAGAGATATATAACCCAAGAACTCAAAGATATGGAGTCTACGGTGTTAGGTGCCGAGGACAAGCTTTGCGCTCTTGAATTCGCGCTCTTTTGTGAGATTCGCGCTGCGATTGCGAAGGAAGCGCCGAGAATACAGGCGACGGCTTCCGCTATTGCCGAGCTTGACGTATA
>JAZOOB010000197.1:0-1893 GCA_045654845.1 Eubacteriales bacterium
CTGCACTAACCACAGCGGTCGCATAGTCTAAATGTGCGAAAAGCATAGCTTTTCTTCATTTTTCCTTGCTTTGCGCCGATCGTTCGGCGAAAACACTTATTAAGTATTTTCGCCTCGCTGACCCAGCAGGGGGGAGCCAAAAAAATCCGTACACGCAAGTGTGCGGAATTTTTACTTTTTCACTTTTCACTCTTCACTTTTCACTAATTCGGCGCGTACGGAATTTTAGGTAAGAGGTAATAGTGAATAGTGAAGAAGTAAAGGTAGAAAACACCTCTCCTTCACCATTGCACCTTTCTCCTGTCCTTATGGACTTGAGGGTGTAACCTTATTTGTGCCAAAAAAATGAGTCTGCAACTTGACATTACGCTATATTTGAGATATAATTTTAAATGTGGTAAGTTGTGTCAATATCGACTGAAATGAGTTATGAAAGGTGTAAAACAAAATGATAAAAAACTTTTTGATTTTAGGGGATAGTTATTCAACACACAGAGATTATATTCCAAAGGAATATCCTCATTATTATAGCAGTGAGGGCGGTAATGATAATAATCCCTCGTCTAAAATGACACCTTCAGAGACGTGGTGGGGACACCTTATTGAAAACACGGATGCAAGGCTTGTTTTTAACGATAGCTGGTCTGGCTCTACCATAGGATATACGGGATATGCAGGTGACTGCTCGAAGACCTCATCCTTTATATACAGATATAACAAAATGTTAGAGGGTGGCTTTTTTGCCGAAAATGAGATCAATACGATATTCGTTTTTGGAGGCACTAATGACAGCTGGGCAAATGCGCCTCTTGGAGAGGAGCAGTATGCGGGGTGGGAAAGAAGAGATCTTTTCAGCGTTTTGCCTGCCATTTGCTATTTGATGGCCACTCTGAAAAATAATCATCCGAACACAAGAATAGTGTTCATAGCCAACTGTGGAATAAAGCCCGAAATCATAGAATGTATGAAGAATGCATCTAAGCGCATAGGTGTGGAATGTGTAGAGCTCAGGGATATTGATAAGAGATCGTCGCACCCGACCGTTCTCGGTATGGAGCAGATTTATTCTCAGATTGTAGAGCAGCTTTGACACTCATATAGAGCTAAATCAAACTTTATTTTAGGAGGTATAATTATGAAGCTTGGCGAAGCGTTTTCTTCACGAATGGTTTTTGCACAAAACAAGCCGATAAGAATATTCGGCGTAGGCGACGGTGAGGCGACAGTTACCTTTAACGGTATTTCAAAGAAGGTAATTTCGAAGGATTCATTTTGGTTAGTTGAGTTTCCCTCAATGGAATATGGGGGACCTTACGAGCTTACTTTTGTATCAGACGAGGAAAATAAAACGCTTGACGATATTTACGTGGGCGAGGTCTTTTTGTTTGCGGGACAGTCAAATATGGCACTGCACCTTGATGAAACGAATACCCCCTACGAGTTGTGGGAGGATAACGAAAAGCTACACTACCTTTCAGTCAAGCCAAGGTCGCAGGATATGTCTTGGCAGACGGCAAAGCGAGATGAGGTGGGTGCATGGAGCGCACTTGGATATCTTGCAAGTAGAGAAGTCGCTTTTCAGCGTGATATTCACGTCGGCATAATCCTGTGTGCGACGGGCGCATCTGTAATCGAAAGCTGGATGCCCGTCGGCGCGCTTGACTCTATTGGTATAAATATTCCCTTGAACGAGAAGTTTGAAGACCACTATTCCGAGAGGTATAGCTCTTGGAATCACGACGGTTATTTGTATAATAGCAAGCTCACTCGAATCATTCCGTTTTCGCTTTCGGGTGCTATCTGGTATCAGGGTGAAAGCGACGATTCCGTCTCTGAAGCAAAGGTATATGAAGAAGAATTGCGAGAGCTTATAAGAATCTGGCGAAAGGATTT
>JAZOOB010000198.1:0-4688 GCA_045654845.1 Eubacteriales bacterium
CCCTGCATAATCGAGGACGGAATAGCGAAAATTCCCGACAGGACATCCTTTGCGGGAAGCGTGGCTACCGCCGACCGACTCCTTCGCACGATGATAAAGAAGGTCGGTCTTCCTATTGAGACGGCTGTTCGTTATCTTACAATAAACCCTGCGCGTCATTTAGGACTTTCGTCCGTCGGTGCGCTTTGCGAGGGCTATCTTTCCGACGTTATCATCTTTGACGACGACGTAAACGTAAAGACCGTCATCGTCGGTGACGAGATAGTCAAAAATGAATTAGTTTAAAAATCGGGCGAGCCGATTAAAAATAAAAATCAAAAAAGGAAAAGCATTATGGAAATCAGAATTTGTAAAGACCAGGTCGCTCTTGGCGAGAGTGCTGCGAAGTACGTCGCTACCCGCTTGAACGAAATCATCGCAAAGAAGGGATACGCGCGTATCGTTTTGTCGACTGGCGCATCTCAGTTTGACACCCTTGCGGCTCTTACCCGCGAAAACGTAAATTGGAGCGTAGTTGATATGTTCCACCTCGACGAGTACGTAGGTTTGCCTATCACTCACGGCGCGAGCTTCCGTAAGTATCTTCAGGAAAGATTTGTTGATAAGCTCCCTATGCCTCTTCGCTCTGTAAACTTCGTTGACGGAACGCCCGAGTGCATTGAAATTCTCACAAAGAAGCTTCGTGAGGACGTTATTGACATCGGTCTTATCGGTATCGGTGAAAATACCCACATCGCATTCAACGACCCGCCCGCAAACTTTGATACCAAAGAAGCATATATTATAGTAAATCTCGACGATAACTGCAAGCGTCAGCAGATGGGCGAGGGCTGGTTCCCCACCATCGACGACGTACCGAAGCAGGCGGTTTCTATGACCACCTACCAGATTATGCAGTGCGAAGAGATAGTTTCCTGCGTTCCCTACGCGGTTAAGGCAAACGCTATCGAAAAGACCCTTAAGACGAAGGAAACTACCCCCGAGGTTCCCGCTACTCTTCTTAAGGAACACAAGAACTTCATTCTCTATGCAGATGCAGATTCTGCAAAGAACGTAATCTCCTTTGAATTCTAATCTGAAATAGCAAACTTTTATTTACACAACCAAAAAGTGAGGATTTATTATGGATAAGCTTAGAATTGGTTTTGTCGGCTACGGCAGACGTGGCCCCGGTGTTCTTCGCACCTTTGTAAAGATGCCCGACGTTGAAATCGTCGCTGTATGTGACCCCTTGGAGGGCAGACCCGAAAAGGCGGTAGAGGAGGTTCACAAGTTTGTAGAATACACTCCCGCTTGCTACTCGGATTACAGAAAAATGCTCGAAGAGGTGAAGCTCGACGCGGTTATCAATACAGCGTCGTGGGAAAGCCATATAAACGTAGCCGTTGACTGTCTTGAAGCAGGAATTCCTATCGGCTTTGAGGTAGGCGGTGCTTATAACCTTGAGGACTGCTGGGATCTTGTGCGCGCTTACGAGCGTACGAGAACTCCTTGTATGATGCTCACAAACTCGAAGTTTGACAAGAGAAATATGGCTATTTCGAGAATGGCGCGTCAAGGTCTTTTCGGAAAGGTCGTTCACTGTGACGGTGGATACTGTCATTATATGACCGAGGGCGTTATCGACGGTCATTATAAGCTCGACTACTACCGACTTATGAACTATAAGCTCAGAAATTCGGAAAACTATCCCTTCCACCCCCTCGGCACTATCGCAGAGATACTTGATATTACCAGAGGTAATAAGATTCTTACGGTTTCCTCGGTTTCCTCGGGTGCATTCTCTATTAACGAGCATATAAGAGAGACAAGAGGTCTCGATCATCCCTTGGCATTCGAGCAGTTTGCTCAGGGTGATATAGTTACTACCACCATGAAGTGCGCGCGCGGTGAAACTATAACTCTTCGCCTTGATACGACACTTCCCCGCGTTTATTCAAGACGCTTTGAGGTACACGGAACTCAGGGTATCTTTATGGAAGACGGAAACCTCATATACCTCAAGGGTGATCCCGAAGCACAGGCGATCGAGCTCTACAATAGCGCGAACAAGTACGTAAACGAGTATTCTCATCCTTGCTGGGAAGGCAAGGAAATATCTATCGGTAACATCAGCCTTGCTATGGACACAGGCCACGGCGGTACAGACTTCCTCGTTGCCCGCGCGTTTATCGACAGCTTGAAAAACGGCTGGCCTATGATAAGCGACGTTTACGATGCCGCTACCATGATGGCAGTTACTCCCGCATCGGAAGAGTCTATTGCGAAGGGCGGCGCGCCCGTAATGCTCCCCGATTTCACTCGCGGCGCATACATCAAGCGCAAGCCTCTTACACAGGAAGACAACTTCTGGAGCGCAAACTAAACTTTACAAAAAGAAGTTTTTTAAAGAAGCCGAGACATTTCTTGTCTCGGCTTCTGTTTTATCGCAAAAAACCGTTGAAAAAGACAAATTTGAGTGATATAATAATTA
The DNA here is from genome assembly GCA_045654845.1 of Eubacteriales bacterium. Lineage (GTDB taxonomy): Bacteria > Bacillota > Clostridia > Oscillospirales > CAG-272 > UBA1740. Next base: position 2,474 of record JAZOOB010000198.1, read on the forward strand.
TAGATTTTATGAAAGGGGACTTTCTTTATGAAAAAGTCTGCACTATTTCTTTGTTTTGTTACTCTTTTCTCTCTTTGTCTTTCTCTTTTCGCTTGTGGCTCTTCGGGTGCATCGGGCCTTGAATTCGTCAATTCTTCCGACGGCAAGACCTGCTACATAAAGAGCGTCGGTGATTTTCAAGGCGAAAACCTCGTTATTCCCGCAAAATCTCCGAGTGGCAAGACCGTTACGGGCATTGAGCGCTTGGCATTCAAGGATTGCACCTTCCTTGTCAGCGTAACCATTCCGAAAACCGTCACTTTCATTTCTCCTTACGGCATTTTTGAGGGTTGTACCAACCTTAAGACTATCACAGTCGACGGCGGAAACGCGGAATACTGTTCCCTAGACGGAATTTTATTCTCGAAGGATATGACCGAGCTTATTCGCTACCCTGCAGGAAAAACCGACGAGGCCTATTCTGTTCCCGCAAGTGTAACGCTTATAGACGATTACGCATTTGAAGGTTGCGCTTCTCTTGCTAAAATAGATATTCCCGAAGGCGTTTTGTCGGCAGAGGGCTTCGCTTTTGCAAACTGCACGAAGCTTACAAGCATCTTCTTCCCCAATAGCATAACCGAAATAGGTGAATATGCATTCAACGGCTGTAAAAATCTTACGAGCATCGGTGTTGGCACAAAGAATTTGAGATATTCCTCGAAAAACGGTATTCTTTATAACAAGAAGGCGGGCGCTATTTTCAGATGCCCCGAAGGAATTACCGGCACCTTCTCCGTTCCCTCTACGGTTTATAACATAACCGCCTGCTCCTTCTACGGCTGTACGGGTATCACCGAAATTTCCTTGCCCTCCGGCGTTACCAATATAAGCGAACAGGCATTTGCAGGTTGTGAAAACCTCTCGACCATTCGCTTCTCGGGCACAAAGGAACAGTGGAACAACATAACGAAGGGCTTTGACTGGGATACAGGCGCAGGCAATTTCACCGTTCGTTGTATTAACGGAAATATCACGAAGTAATATTTGATCAAAAAGAAAAGACGAAGAATTTTTACGTTCTTCGTCTTTTTATTTATTTTTTGTTTACTGTCGTCTGGATTTCTGCAATCTGCTCGGCTGTGAGGAATACGCCCTTTTCCTTTAATTCCGTCGCGCTTCTTCTCTCCTCTACCGCGTTTTTAAGCTCCTCTAAAATTACCTCGGCATACTTTTTATGTCCTTCGGCATTAGGATAGCCGTTTTCGGTTATGAGGTCTTCCCTGCCTGCAAAATGCTCTCGCATATCCACGTATAAAAATCCGTAATGCTCGGCTATTTTTATTATCGCATTCGCGTCCTCTTCTGACTGATTATGCTGTATTATGCAGAAGGTCTCGCCCTTTTCATTGAATTCCTTTGCGCCTCGCGCAAGTCTTTCATAGGATACCGCAAAATTCTCGTTATCCTCGCGGGAATCGAAGCACAAAAAGAGCAAATCAAGCTTATAGCCCCTTATAAATTCGTTGAAGAATACCTCTTCGGTATATTTAAAGGCATTGTTAAGCTCGGTCATAGGGCTCGCCATTTTTCTGTCGGTATAACCTTCAAAATTCTTTTCATACAATGAAGAAAGCTGCACACGGAATGGCTCTGTCACTGGGTTTACGTCGACACCGTAAAGCGTCGTACCGCCCAGATAAAGCATATACGTCGCCATGCCTTTTTCCGACAGTCTTTCGTAGGGGGAATAGTTCTTTTCCTTATATTCCTTTTCCCTTTTTTCAGCTTCGTACTTTTCCTCGTATGCTTCGGCTCTTGAAATCGCTTCGCTATAAAGCTTGTCGTAGAGCGCTTCCAATTCTTCTCTCTTTTTTGCTTCCTCTTCTCTGTATCCGCGAGCAAGCATAACTATTCCGAAAATTATCGCTACACAGACGATAGTGAAGATCAAAAGACCAAGTTTCGTTCTTTTATTCATCATTCGTTCTCTACGAAATCGCCACCGCAGATAAGACGAAGCAGATTGTCAAGGTCCTCGTTATCCTCAAAGAAGAGGGTGACCGACTTCTTATTTTTCGTCGCGCTTATTTTCACACGTCTGCCGAGATGTCTCTGCATTCTCTTTTCGAGCTCAGAAACGTAATCTACGATTTCTACCTTTTCTTCTATTTTTTCTTCTTCAAGCGCCTTCTTCTTTTTCTGATAACGCTTTACCTCTTCTTCGAGCGCGCGTACG